>DASYCL010000312.1:0-12851 GCA_036500245.1 Polyangiaceae bacterium
AGACCGCGCTGAACAAATTCACGAGGCCCGTGCGCGTATCCATATCGAGCGGACGGCGAAACGCCTTCGGCCCGATCGCGTCGATGAATTTCCCCGCGCAGTCGGCAGGCGTGGAGGTGAGCTGTCCGGAATCACACGGCACGAGCTTCAAGAGCGCCGCGATTTGCGAGCTGACCTCGATTGCCGCCGAATGGTAGGCTTGCACGGTTGCATCGCCGGCTTGCAGCCCGGCGTTGAAACCCGCGGTCGCGCCGTCCGGATCGAGCGGCGTAGTGACGGTGATGCCGAGGAGATCGTGTACGGTGTTGACGTACTCCGCATTGCTCAAGCGCCAGCTCTGCTCGTTCATCACTTCGGAGCCCACGATCGCGCCAGGACCAGAGCTGTTTCCGCTGCCGTTTCCGGAGCCGTTGCTGCGGGAGCCGGTGCCGTCATTCGCGCCGCCCGATGCGCTGCCGAGCATGCCGGTGCACGCGCTCAGCGCCAGGGCCGGCAACAAAACGCAAAGCGACCTCGTACCGAAATCCCCCTGCGCTCCCCGGAGAATTCGAGCTCGGTTTTGATTCATCTTGAACCTCTCGGGGTTAATGTCTGCCCCAGAAGTGACCCGTGAAATTTCCAAGTGAGCCGCGAAAACCTCGGCAATCTGGACAGATTCGTCGTTCACCGCGCGCACCGTTCGAGCACTCGCGAACAGAAACCCGCGCCAGCGAACGCAGCCCAATAGCGACGCTTTTCGCCCCAGCTGGCGCTTTCCGGGTCAAGCTCATATGGTTCCGCGCGTGTTCCGGCCCTGCATCGATCTGCACGAAGGCAAGGTGAAGCAAATCGTCGGCGGCACGCTGGGCGATGCAGCGGAGCAAGTGCGCGAAAATTTCGTCTCTGAAAAATCGAGCGCCGAGTACGCCGCGCTCTATCGCGAAGACGCGCTTCGCGGCGGACACGTGATTCAACTCGGCGCAGGTAACGAAGCCGCCGCGCTCGCCGCGCTCGCCGCGTATCCCGGCGGTTTGCAACTCGGCGGCGGCGTAAACCTCGACAACGCCGAGCGTTGGCTCGATGCCGGCGCATCGCACGTGATCGTCACTTCTTGGGTTTTTCAGGGCGGCCGCATCGATGTCGAGCGCCTCGCCGCGCTCCTCCGTCGCGTCGGCAAAGAGCGACTCGTGCTCGATCTGAGCTGCCGCAAGCGCGACGGTGCTTACTGGGTCGTCACCGATCGCTGGCAAAAGTTTACCCATGTTACCGTAGGTCCCGAGACGCTCGCCGAGCTCGCCGAGTCGTGCTCGGAGTTCCTCGTGCACGCGGTCGACGTCGAAGGCCTTTGCCGCGGCATCGATCACGAGCTCGTCGAGCTGATCGCTCGGCACTCGCCGCTGCCCACGACCTACGCCGGCGGCGCCACTTCACTCACGGATTTGGAAGACGTAACGCGCATCGGCCAAGGTCGCATCGATCTCACGATCGGCTCCGCGCTCGACATCTTCGGCGGCAAGGGCGTACGTTACGAAGACGCCGTCGCGTTCAATCGTAAGCTCGCAAGCTTCAGTTGATTGTTTTCGGGCCCATGCGGAAACGGGCGCGCTCGCCGTTCATGCACGCCGCGCGGGTAGCATTCCCCGTCGTGCGCTCGAAGCGGCAGCCGCGCCTGCCCGTCACCGCCTCGGCTCCCTGATTTTTTCCGCGCAAACTCCGGCGAAATGCGGACTCGTTCTCAGGGTTCGAGTTTGCGGCTAAGCTCGTCTGCGTGCGCTCCGGGCGCCACCCCGTCCGCGGGAAGGGTCGAACCCACCGGTCAGCGCACGAGTTTTCGGACTCCTTTTGAGCCTGCCAAGCGGACACCAGGCGCGATTCGAAAGGAGACCCGTGTGTCCACTCAAACTCCGACGCTACCGAACCATCCGCACCTCGAGCACCTGAAGAAGCAAGCCAAGGATTTACTTGCGCGTGCTCAAACCGGCGACCAGGAAACGCTCGCGCGCGTGAGCGAGTACGTGCGCCGCTTCAAACCGGCGAGTGATCCAAAGACCGTGACGCTGGCCGAAGCGCAGCACGTGCTCGCGCGCGACTACGGATTTTCGTCTTGGCCTCTGCTCAAAAAAGAAGTGCTCGCGCGCCGCGCCAAAGAACTCGAGCACGTTGGCTTGCCCGAAGATCGCGAAGAGCGGCTCAGCCTCGCACTGGAAGCGATCCAGCAAAACGACGCGCCGATGCTCTCGCGGTTGCTCGCACTCGACGCTTCGCTTGCCGAAGGTTGGGGCGATCGCCGGCCACTTGGGCTCGCCGCCGAGTGCAACCAACCTCGCTTAGTCGATCTGTTACTCGACGCGGGTGCTTCGTTCGAGCCAAATCACGGCTATCCCCACCATCCGCTCTCGTGGAGCCTCACCGTGCAATCGCTCGATGCAGCGCGTCGGCTCGCCGAGCGCGGCGCGCCGGTCGACCTGTGGTGCGCGGCCGGCCTCGGCGATCTGGAGCGCATGCGCGCCTTCTTCGACGAACAGGGTCGAGTCAAATCCGGAGCCTCGCGTTACGGCGCGACACGCTTCGACCAGAACGGCGCGCGCTTGCCGAAACCGAGCGAGCCACTCGAGGTCATCTCGGATGCGCTGTACATCGCGTGCCGCGCTGGGCAGCTCGAAGCCGCGCGCTTCTTGCTCGATCGCGGCGCGGATCCGAGCTTCGAGGCGTATTCCGTCGCGCCGTCCTTGCACTGGGCGGCGTTCTCCGGCAATCGCGCGCTGGTCGAGCTCTTGCTCGATCGCGGCGCCGATCCGAAACAAACCGACGGCAAGTACCACGCCGACTATCGCGAGTTCGCGGTGCGCAATCCAATCGACTGGGCCTGGCTCGAGGCGCTGACACGCGCCGTCACGGGCGACCCGACGCTGCTCGGCGAGCGGCGCGCGCATTGGGGCCCGCCGTTGCACGCGGCAGCCGAAAAAGGCTTGGTCCGGCACGTGCGTTGGTTGATCGAGCGCGGCGCAGATCGAACCGCGCGCGATCACGCGGGCCGCACCGTCGAGGCGTGTGCCGCGCTGGCCGAAGATCCCGAAGCTCGGGACCAAGTGCTCGCGGCATTGAAGGGCTGAGTCGAAGCGCGGACTGACGAGCCACGGTGCGCCGTCCGTGCGCGCGCCGTGGCTCGCCTCAATTCAGCGAGCCAATCCCAAAACCCAACCCGAGCGAGTGACGGAACGAAGCGCCGAACACGAAGTGCCCGCGGCGGTCGACCACGCTCCAGAGGCCGAGCTCTTGATTGCCGAACGCGTTGGGATAGAGATTGAAATCGACCGTGTAGTCTTGCACGTCCGTGACGCGCAGCGCGGCCAAGAGCGACTCGTTGCGATCGACGAAGAGGCCCGCAGCTTTGGCGAAGACGACGTCGTTGTCGGCGTTCGTGGTCGAAGTCGGGATCAGCCGCGTGGCCATGTTGCCGACGCCACCCGAAATCGAATATTGGCGATCGAACTTGTAGGAAAGCCCGGCCAGCGTGCCAAGTCCGATGCTGGCAAAGAGCCGCACCTGCTCGAGGTACGGAATCGGCCATTTTACCGAGAAATAATTGCCCTGATTGTGCAGCTCGAAGTTCGGATAAACGAACGCCGGTTGCAGCGACCAATCCGAAACGATGAGGTAGCGGCTGAACAGCTTCTTTGGCCACTCGAAGCTGAACAAGATGATGCCGCCGATGTCGAAAAACCAGAAATCGGCGATCGCGTCCGTGTTGTATCCGACGACGCCTTTGTTCTCCAAAGTCTCGTTCAAGAATGCGCTCGCGAGCAGCGTGCCGGCGGAGAATACTTCCGGCGCGGGCACGTGATTGGCTTCGAACCACTCGGAGAGCGCGACGTACGTCGTACCGCCGCCGATCAAATGCAGCCCGTAGTTCGGCACCCAGCGCGCGGACTTTTGCGTGTAGCTGAGCGGGAAAATCTCTTCGCGCAAAAAACGTCCCCAACCACGCGCGGCGATCGCGGGGAATGGATCGATCAGGTTCTTCCCCACGTTCTTCGCATCGACGCTGTAGTCCTGAGCGAAGATGTCTCGGCCGCGCAGCCCGGTTTGATCCTGGAGCACGTCGAAGCCGCGGTTCAGGAACACCCAGAGCGGGCTCTCCAGCGCTTGACTGCCGTAGTCGTAGCCTTTGTAGAAGTACGGCGGGCCGTCCGAGGTCGGAGCACTTTGCGCGCACGCGCGCGCCTCCGCCAAAAATAGCAGCACCCCACACGTACCCGCGACGAGCTTCGGAACCTTCATGAAAGGAAGAGCAGCAAGTAGGCTTTCTCATTCGCCGTTGCAAGCTCGCAACGGTCTGAACCTGGCGCGGGACTAGTGGGCACCCGATAAGCTGCGCATACTCGTCAATCAAGAGGAGCTCGTGTGATGGCTGAAGAAATGAGGACCAATGTTTCGCGGCGCATGCCGCTCGTGTTCCTGCCGCACGGAGGCGGGCCTTGGCCGTTCGTCGAAATCGGGATTGGCTCGCAGGCAGAGCAAGCCGAGCTCGCGAGTTACCTGCGCTCGGTCGCCGAGCTGCCGAAAACACCACCCCAAGCCGTACTCGTGATTTCCGCGCACTGGGAAGAGCCTGTGCCGACTGTGATGAGCAGCGCGCACCCACCCATGCTCTACGACTATTACGGCTTCCCGCCGGCCTCATACGAAATCACGTGGCCGGCGCCGGGCCATCCCGCGCTCGCCGCGCGTGTGCGTTCATTGCTCGCGAAAGCGGGCATCGACAGTGCGGAGAACGACGCGCGCGGCTTCGATCACGGTAGCTTCGTGCCGCTCAAGCTGGCGTACCCCAAAGCGGACATCGCGACCGTGCAGCTCTCCTTGAAACGCGGGCTCGATCCGGCGGAGCACCTCGCACTCGGTCGCGCCCTCGCGCCGTTACGCGACGAAGGGGTGTTCATCATCGGTAGCGGCATGACGTTCCACAATTTGCGCGCTTTCGGCCCGCAATCCGCCGCTGCCGCCGAAGAATTCGACGCCTGGTTGCGCGCCACCGCGGCGCTCGACCCGGCCGAACGCGATCGCCGGCTGATGGATTGGGAGCGCGCGCCGTCCGCGCGTCACGCGCATCCACGCGAAGAGCACTTGATCCCGCTGATGGTGGTTGCTGGTGCGGCCGAAAACGATCGCGGCAAGCTCGCCTATAACGGCACGATCCTGGAGTTGCGACTTTCGGCGTATCACTTCGGTTGAATTGCCTCGGCCGAACGCGCGATGAAGAATCGTTGGTGGTGCTCGGCGCGCATTGGATGAAACCCGATCCGAGCCTTCGCGCGCACGTTGTCGACGGCTAGTGGTTGGGAACGGTTCCAGTGTGTTCTCGTCCCACATTTGCAGACAGACGCGCTGCGTCGCGATCGTGCGCTCGAAATGCGGAACCGCTCCCAGCGTCGGTGTGTGCGTGGTAGATAGGGTGTCTTAGAGGTGTTGTGCATGAGTCTTCGGCGCATCTGGTGGGTTTCGTTGTTCTTGGTTGCGTGCGGCGCTGGCTCCAAGCAGGGTGGGCAAACCCTACGCGGGGACGGTTCGGGCAATGCCTCCTCGGGCGGCGGCTCGAACATCCTCACGGATGCCAACGGCGGTTCGACCGGGCTCAAAACCTGTGACCCGACGGCTCCCGGTTCGCCGTGCGGGGCGAACGCGCCGGCTCCGCCCAACTGCGGCGACGGCATGCTCACCTCCGACGAAGCTTGCGACGACGGCAACAAGGTGAGCGGGGACGGCTGCGCGGCAAACTGCCTCGCGGTCGAGCCGGGTTACTCGTGCAATCCGCCCGGTGCGGCTTGCCACCAAATTGCGCGCTGCGGGGATGGCTTGGTCGCAAGCTCGGAAGTCTGCGACGACGGCAACAGCACGGACGGGGACGGCTGTTCCTCACGCTGCCGGCTCGAACTCGGCTTCAAGTGCGACGGCAGCCCGAGCGTGTGCACGCACACGACCTGCGGAGACGGCGTGAAAGAAGGCGCCGAAGGCTGTGACGACGGCAACACCGTGCCCTTCGACGGCTGCTCGGCCACCTGCCAAACCGAACCGGATTGCTCCGGCGGCGCCTGCAAATCCAGCTGCGGCGACGGCCTCGTCATCGGCGAAGAGTGCGACGACGGCAACGTCAAAGACGGGGATGGCTGCTCCGCCGACTGCAAAATCGAAAAAGGCTTCACCTGCTCGCAGACGGCCGATTGCGAGAAAGTCAACGGCGCCTGCGTGCTGCGCGTGCCGGTCATCTATCACGACTTCAACGCGCAAATGCCCTCGGACTTCGAGGTCAGCTGCTCGACCGCAGTGACGGGCATCGTGCAAAACAAGCTCAATGCTCAAGGCTTGCCGGCGCTCGTCGGCAGCAGCAACGCGAGCGCGTGCATCGCGTCGACGCAAACTTTCGGCGAGTGGTACACGGATTCAGCGGATAGCAACGCCGTGGTCGACAGCATCGTGCTGTTCGACAATGGTAGCGGCGGCTTCGTGAATCGCTACGGCAAGAACGGCGAGCAGTGGCAAGGCTACAGCACGACCGGCAATGAACAATGGGCCGCGAACGACTACACGACTTGCCAAGCCACGGGCTGTTTGCCGTGTTCGTATTCGAAGCTCAGCGACATGCCGCGCCAAGGTTGCACCGGCAAGACGATGGTCAACTACGACGGCAATCCGTTGTTCTTCCCGCTCGACGGCAATCCGAAGGCGCGCATGGGCGCCACCTCATTCGCGCAAATTCCGCCCGAGTACGGCTTCGCGAACTGGCCCAAAGACACCGATATCGTACCCGGCGCGGTGCCCCACGATTTCTCCTTCACGACTCATGTCGAGTATTGGTTCCAATTCCAAGCTGCGAAATCGGCGACCCTGGCTTTCACCGGTGACGACGACGTGTGGGTGTTCATCAACGGCACGCTGGCGGTCGATCTCGGCGGCCTGCACGAGCCGCTCGACGGCAGCGTCACCGTCGATGGCACGACCGCCGCGAAGTTCGGCTTGACCGACGGCCAAGTCTACAAAATCTCGGTCTTCCACGCCGAGCGCAAGCAAACCGGTTCGAGCTTCCGGCTCACGCTCTCCGGCTTCAACGCCGCGCCGAGTGACTGCACCGCGATCTGCGGGGATGGCATCGTCTCCGCCGGCGAAGAGTGCGACGACGGCGTGAACGACGGCGGCTACGGCGAATGCGGCCCGGGCTGCAAGCTCGGTGCGTATTGCGGCGACGGCATCTTGGAACCCGGCGAAGATTGCGACGACGGCAACTTGATCGACGGCGATGCGTGCCCGGCCTCGTGCCGCATCTTGGTCGTCAAATAGCCGAGCGGTCGAGTTCGCAGCGCGGGCGATGCAGGCTTTGCGCATAGTGCGTGAAGCCTCGGTGACCGCGCCGAGCGGCTGGCGCATTGCGTGGTTCGAGGATCCGGACAGCAATGTGCTTTCGATCGCCGAGCACCCGGGCTGCATGCGTGAATACGCGCACTTCATTGGCATTTGCTCGCTCGTTTCGCGGCGTGGGTCGCTGCGATAGAATGGGCGCAACATGCCAGACTTGATCGATCACATCGGCATCAACGTGAGCGACTATGCGCGAGCAAAGGAATTCTACGCAAAGGCGCTCGCGCCGCTCGGCGTGAGCTTACTCATGGAGTACGAGGGCGTGGCGGGCTTTGGTCGCGACAAGAAGCCCGAGCTCTGGCTGGGCGCCGGCAAGACCAATTTTCAAAGCGACGATCAGGTCGAAGTGATCACGCCGATCCATGTATGTTTGGCTGCGCGCAGTCGCGCCGAGGTCGACGCGTTCCACGCCGCAGCGCTCGCGGCTGGCGGCCGAGACAACGGAGCGCCCGGTGTTCGCGCGCAGTATCACCCCGGCTATTACGGCGCATTCGCGCTCGATCTGGATGGGCACAACGTCGAAGCCGTGTTTCACGAATGGAGCTGAATGCGCGCGCTCCGAGCGCGCTGACGCTCGAAATCCCGTCGTGGCTCGATGAAATCGCCCACGATTTTCCCACGCTGCTCGGCGATGACGAGGCGCGCATGGCGCTCGTCATCCGGCTTTCCGCGGAGAACGTTGCGCGCGGTGGCGGTCCGTTCGGTGCGGCGGTGTTTCTCGAACAGCGCTTGCTCGCGGTCGGCGTAAACCTCGTGCTCGCGAGCGGATTCTCGCTCGCGCACGCCGAAATCATCGCGCTACTTCGCGCGCAGGTCGAGCTCGGGAAGGGCGCGACACTCGCGCTGCCTCCGCTCACCCTCTACGCGAGTGCCGAGCCGTGTTGCCAGTGCTTCGGCGCGCTGGTTTGGGCCGGCGTTCGCCGGCTGGTGTGCGGCGCGACGACGACCGACGTCGAGGCGGCCGGCTTCGACGAAGGGCCCAAGCCGGAACGCTGGGTCGATCTGCTCGAACAGCGCGGCGTCTCGGTCGTAGAAGGCATGCAGCGGAGCGACGCGGTGAGCGTGCTCCGCGACTACGTTGCGCAGGGCGGTGTGATTTACGGCAAACGGGCGCCGTAAGCGCCGGTCGGCTCAGCCCGCGTCGAAGCGAATGTGATAGAGCACGCCGACGCTACCGTGCTCGGGCTGCGGAAAGCGCAGCGCATAGAACCCCTCGGCCACACAGTCGACGACTTGGCGATCGCTCAGATCGGAGCCGCCGTCGCTCACGTCCGAGACCGAGCCCGAAGGCGTGACCACGAAATGCAGCCGAATGTTGCCGCCGAGCGCGTCGTTGCGGCTGACTCCGTCGCGGTAACAGCGCGCGAATAGCGGATAGCCGGCTTCGACCACGTTGTCGATCGCGTCTGGCCCGAGCGAGCCCGAAGAATTCGGATCGATGGCGAGCCCGCGCTCGTCGTCGGCTTGCGTTTTTTTCTTGCCGAGCTTTGCGTGGCGCTTGCCTTTTGGCTTCGCGGGCGGATCGACCAACCGAAACACGAAGGTCCAGCGGGCGCGCGCCGGCTCGGCCAAATCTCCGAAGCGAATTTCGCCCAGTCGCTCGCCAATGCACGCCTCGACTTGTGGATCGCCGAGCGTCGAGGCTTCTCGGCGCACGCCGTGCACTTTGCCGTCGGTGTCGAGTTGCCAGGAGAAGCGGGCTAGCCCGCGCAGGTTTGGGTTCGCAAAAAAACAGCGGCGCAGATCGGTTTCATTGCCGCGCAGATGTTGCACGACGTCACCGGCGGATAGCTCGAGCTGTTTCTTGGCGACCCGCTTCGGCTTCTCCGCCGGCGCTTCGGCGTGAACTAGCACGGGCTTCGGCGCCGAGCCGCCGCAGGCGGCGAGCGCGCCGACGAAACAGAGTGCCGTGGATGCCTTCACCCCCAAACGACGAACAGCGATCATGACTCGAGGCGCTCCCATAGCATCACTCGGCGCGCGCAGGCTTACCTACGATCGCGCTACAAATTAACGAAAAGTTTCCGTCTTCGGCGCCGAGTGCGGCAGGGTCGTGGAGGGATCTTTCTTTTCGGATTTTGCGCGCTATCGTGCGCGCGTGCGCAAACCGATCGAGACTCAGCCGAGCCCAGAACAGGAAGAGAGCGAGGATCTCAGCTCGCGCACTGACGCGCGCGGCGCCCGCAAACGCTCGGAAGCGGCGTGGGCCGACTTCGTGAAAACGCTTACCACCATCAGCGAACGACAATTGCTTCGGCTCGAGCTCGGCGAAGAGCTCTTGCAGGTCGTGCTCGACGCGCGCAAGGTCACGAGCCCGAACGCGAAGAACCGCGCGCTCCGCCTCGTGCGCAAGGAAATGCGCGATCTCGATTTGGACGAGCTTCGCCAGCGGCTCGAGGATCTATCGCATCCGAGCGCTCGGCGTGCGCCGTCCGCGCTCGACGCTTGGAGTGAGCGCTTACTGGCCGGCGGTGAAACGGCGCTCGACGCGTTCGTGCTCGAACACCCGAACGCAGATCGTCAGCGCCTGCGCAGCTTGCTCCGCAACGCGAAGAAGACGGACGCGGCGACGCAGAAAAAATCGGTGTTCGCGCTGACGCAGGCTTTGCGCGAAGCGCTGAGCCAAAGCTGATGCTGGCTCGGGTCGTGCTTTTCGTCGGCGCGGCGCTGTTCGCATTGAAGCTCTTTGCGCCCGAGCGTCTGCGCGCGTTGGGCAAACAAGTCGACCGCGTGGTGAACGCGACGCTGATCGCGCTCGGGGTTGTTTATTCGGTTGAAGTCGCGATTTGGTTGTTTTCGAAGTGAGCGGGGTTCTGATTATCGTGAGGCACTTGCGAGCTTTAGGCTTTCTTTTTTTGCGCTGCGCGCACACAGCGCTTCGCCGCTCGCGCGAGCAGGGACGCGACTGGTGCCTGTTCACCCCTTCGGGTATCACGAAGCGCGTCGGTCAGTTCTCACGTGGCCGCCTCTCCTTGGAAAACCGTGATCAGCCCGGCGAATCAGTCGATTTATTTTATTTCCGTGCAGCCGGCCCGAGCCCTCGCGCGCGCTTGGGCGCGAAAGAGAAGACAGAATCAGAAGCGTGGGTTCTAGAATTTCGGCACGCTATTTCGCGCGCGCGAACCAGAGGCCGGCGTTCGAGCCGAGCGGTACGCTGTAGAGAATGCCGGGCAGTGGGTAATCGGTGGCGATGAAGTCCGACACATTTTTGGCCACGACCATCGTCGAACCGAGGCTCAGATTCTGCACGGTGAGCGTGCCCACGAGCGTGGTTTCGTCGTAATCGGTGAGGTACGCGAAGCCGGGCAAGGGCACGATGTTGGTGAACTGATATTGGTTTAGTGGCACGCGTTCTGCCGTGGTTTGGTAGTCGCCGTCCAAGCTTTGTTTCAATTGCAGCTCGCCGCTGATGCCGTCGAAGTGTTCGAGCGCGAGCGACCACGTGGAGTCGTTGTTGCGCAGGGTCGTGTTGAACGGAGGTACGCCGGATTCTTCGAGCAGCGTGTCGCCGTGCGCATCGAGCCCGTACAAGTCGCCTGCAGTGCCCGTGAAGTTTGCGAGGATGCCGGGCACCGTCGCGTTCGCGTCGACTCCTTCCGCGACAGTTTGAGTGCTCCCATCCCAGCGAAAGCGCAGCAAAGTACCGATATTTTGGCTCACATCGACGAACGCGAGTCCGTCGAAGTCCGAGCCTGCTTCGAGTAGCGCGGCGAAGGACAGACTCGCATTTTGTCCTAATTCGAGCGGCTCGTCGCTCGGCCGCGCGACGTAAAGTGTGCCGAGCCCGCTCGTTGCATCGGCATTGTCGAGGTAAAATGCCGTGAGATCGCTGGTCGAGTTGGGATCACCGTTGATCGCGCGGGCGATCAACGCAGAGCGCGAATCGCCTTGGGCCGAGAAGGGCAGGCGCGTGACGTCCGCAACGCCGGTCGGGTCGATGCCTTCGCCGACCAAGTGCGGATCGCTGCACGGCGAATGCACCATCACCCAGCCGACAATCGCGCTCGCTGTGCTGAGCGCGCAGGCAGCCGGGTCGATCGAGTTGAAGGAGTAGCTCAAATTGTCGAAATTCGGGATTAGCGCGTGCAACCCATTGTCGTCTTCGACGGCGTAGGCGGCGCCGTATTCGAGATCGGTCACGGCGACGACGTGCGCGCCGTAGCGGCCGAGCTCATTGAGGTCCGAGTCGAACGCGATCAGCTGCCCATCACCCCAAACCAAAATTTGGGTTCCGACGCGGATCACGCGCTTCAAATCGCCGACGATGGTTTGCGTCGTACCCGCCCACGGATCGGCGAGCTCGAGCGCGCCGCCTTGTCGCACCAAAAAACCACGATCGACTTCGGGATCGCTCAGCGGTTGTACGTTCTCGAGCGAGTACGACTGGAGCTGACAATCGACGCTGGAAAACCCCAGGCTGCCGCTGCCGTCGGCGTTGCGCGCCGCAAAATACGGCAAAAGGCGGGTCGGCTCCTGCGTCGGTCGGCTCGGAAACCAGGTCAGGACGTCGGGCGCGATTTTGCAGCCGACAACGGCGTTCTGCCCGAACAGCGTCAAGCTCCCGCCGGAATCGTCGCGTCGGCGCGAAAGTAGATGAACGCCGGTGTCTGGATCGAAATCGATCCCCACGGTGTTGTAAGGCCCAGCGACGAGTTGTGAGCCCGGTCCGTCGATGTAGCTCTTCTCGTTCGGGTCGATCGAGTTTGCCGCGCTTTCGAAACCGGTCTTCGGATTGCAGGCGAGCGAGCCGCACCAAGACAGCGCGAGCACGCATCCGAATCGCGCTCGCGCCGCCGAACCAAACCGCATCGCGCGAAGCTTAGCGCCGAGCCGTGCTTCGGGCCGGTCAGTCCATGTTTTGGAGTGCTTCGCGGAATGCTTTGCCGAGAACGGCGAGTGTGCGCCGCTCGAACGCCTTCGAACGCAAGTCGCCGTCCCAGCGTGCTTCACCGCCGAAAGACCAATCCCAGCTGCCGCTGGTTCGCGTGGAGATGCTGAGGGCCGTCCCTTGTTTGCCGCCGTCGAGCCGATAGTCCATGCCTTCGATCGTCAGCTCGAGCAATGCGGGGCTGTCGTAGTTGACTGCGGGATCGCTCGAGCTGTTCATCTGTCCAGTATGCCGGGCCCTGCCGCGGCTTGCAAGTGTGATCGGCGCGCCTTAGTCAAAGAATGAGGTTCGATGCTCGCGCTGCTCTTCAACGTCTACTCGTTCGTCGTGCTTTTGGCGGTGATCGCCTCGTGGCTGCGCTTGGCGCACGATCACCCCGTAGTTCGCGTCACGAGCACGCTGACCGAGCCGCTGCTCGGGCCGATTCGTCGAGTCATCCCGAGCGTGGGTGGTTTGGATTTTTCGCCGTTGGTGCTGCTCTTCGGGTTGCGCTTGCTCGAGCGGCTCGTCGTTTGAAGTCGGTGTTTTTTTCTGAATCGGCACCGCTCCCAGTTGGCAACCGTCGAAGCTTGCC
>DASYCL010000313.1:0-5056 GCA_036500245.1 Polyangiaceae bacterium
CACGCCGCGCCGGCCGGTTTCGCGCGCGATTACGGCCGCAAAGTCCTCACTCTTGTAATCGATCACGACGTCCGCTTCGAGCTTTCGCACGAATTCGCATTTCGCAGTGCCGCCCGCGGTCGCAAACACGCGAGCCCCGAACTCGTGCGCGAGCTGCACCGCCGCGCTGCCAACTCCGCCCGCGGCTGCATGAATCAACACCGATTCGCGCGCTTGGATGCGGCCCGCGACGACCAAAGCTTCGCGCGCAGTGAGGAATGCTTCGGGGACCGCCGCGGCTTCGTCGAAGCCGAGCACGTCCGGAATTTTCATCGCCATGGCTTCGGGAACTACGACGCGCTCGGCGTAGCCGCCGCCGCCGAGTAGAGCCATCACGCGCGCGCCGAGCGCGTGCACGCCGGTGCAACCCGGTCCCAGCGCGACAACTTCGCCCGCGCATTCCATGCCCAGGATGTCGCTGACGCCGGGCGGCGGTGGATAAGAGCCGCGGCGCTGGAGTAAGTCCGCACGATTGAGCGCGGCCGCATGAATCTCGATCGCGATTTCGCCTGCCCCGGGCTCGGGCGCGTCGACGTCCAAAAGCAGCAGTTTTTCCGGCCCGCCCGGCTCAAGGACGCGAACGGCTTTCACAGCTGCGTCAGGTGCGCCGCGCCGATCACGCCTGCTCGCTCGCCGAGCTCGCTGACCAAGAGCGGCACTTCCGCGAGCGGCGGCGCGAACGCGAACGTGCGGAGCGCTTTGCGCACGTGCGGCTCGATCAAATCGAACGACGCGGAAACGCCGCCCGAAAATACGACCGCGTTCAGGTCGAGCAAATTTTGAATGTTGGCGAGCAGCCTGCCGAGCGCCGTGCCCATCATCGCGAACGTCCTCACGCCAGCTTCTTCGCCGCGGCGGGCGCTGACCGCGATCGGCAAAACTTCCGTCGCGTGTCCGCCGTATCGGGTGAACTCGCGCAAGAGTGCGCGCGTGCCGGCATAGGTTTCGACGCAGCCGCGCTGGCCGCATGCGCACAGCGGCGCGTTCGCCGAGCTGTCCACGTTCATGTGCCCGACTTCGGCGGCGAAGCCGTTCGCGCCGGGATAAAGTTGATGGCCGAGCACCAAACCGCCGCCGATGCCGGTACCGAGCGTCATCATCAAAAAACTCGGGTGCTCGCGGCCGTGGCCGTGCAGGCGCTCGCCGAGCGCGGCCGTGGTCGCGTCATTTTCGACGGCGATCGGGCAATTCAAGCGTTTCGCGAGCTCTTCGGCGATGTGCACGCCTTCGAAGCCGGGCACGTTCGGCAAGCGCCAGCAGCGCCCGTCCGAGTTCACTTCGCCCGGGATCGCCACGCCCACCGCGTCCGGCTTGGACGACAATGCGAGCACCGTGCTGGCAATCGTATCGAGCACTTCTGCCGCACCCGAGCCCGCGCGCGTCGGCGTCGACGTGGAACGAACGACTTCGCCGTTCTCGACGATGCCCGCTTTGACCTGTGTGCCTCCGAAATCGACGCCAATCAACATCTGACGCCGGGAACGTAGTCGTCTCGCGTGGAACTTCAAGACTCTGCGCAAAATGCGCGTTATTCTCGGCGAATCGTTCGGGAAGGAGCGCACCATGAGCCTATTGCGCGTTGCCACACTCAATATTTGGAACAAGTCGGGACCGTGGCTCTCGCGTCTGCCGTTGATCCAAAAAGAAATCGAACGGATTTCCCCGGAGATCCTCGGACTACAAGAAGCGCTGCGCTTGCGCCCGCCCGGCTCGGAACACGCGCCGAGCACGGCGCAAAACGACCAAGCCACGGAAATCGGCGAGCGCTTCGGCTTTCACGTCGCGTACGCGGCCGCGAGCGACTACGGCAATGGACTCTTGTTCGGCAACGCGCTGCTCTCGCGCCATCCGATCGTGGAACAGAAGGGGTTCATGCTGCCGCATCTCGATAGCGGTGAGACTCGTTCTCTGCTCTACGCGCTATGCGATACGCCGCTCGGCCATCTACCGGTGTTCGTCACGCACCTGAATTGGAAATTTCATCATGGGCTCGTGCGCCAAGCGCAAGTCGCGTTCATCTCCGAGCGCATCGCGGAGCTCGCGCCGATCGACGGCCCGAGCTTGCCGCCGGTCTTGATGGGCGATTTCAACGCCGAGCCGGACTCGGATGAAATCCGCTATCTCGGTGGACGCTCTGCACTCGAAGACCGAACCGTGTACTTCGGCGATGCGTGGGTCTACGGCGCCGCGGGCGCGGGCTACACCTTTTGTCGTGACAACGGCTATGCCGTCAAAGCGCGCGAGCCGTCACGGCGCATCGACTACATTTTCGTGCGCGGTCCCGATCGCCAATTCCGCGGCGAACCAATGCACACCGAAATCGCGTTCAACGCGGTCGATCACTCGGGCACCGAGCCCGTGTGGCCATCCGACCATTTTGGCCTGTACACGGATCTCGAACTGTCGCCGCGCCGTTTCTAAGCTGATCGACGGCCAGAAATGACTACAATTCGCGGATGGCGACTTGCAAAGGCTGCGGCGACGAAACCGACGAACTCGTGACCGTCAAGGTCTCCGGCAAAACCAAGAAGCTCTGCGAAAGTTGCGCGGACGCCGCGCGCGAGAGCGATCAAATCGCCGAAGAGAGCGAATCGGTCGTGCAAAACATGATGGGCTTCAAGGGCCGTCGCTAGTCGGGTGTCTAGCGGAACGGCCCATTCATCACATTTCAGGGATGTTTTTGGGCCCTACGCGGAAATAGCGCTTGGCCGCTCGCGCATCGAGGGACGCGACTGGCGCCTGTCCGGTCAGTTTTAACGTGGCCGCCCTTCATTCCAAAACCGTGATCAGCCGCGCGAACCTGCTGCTTTGTTTTATTTCCGGGCATGCGACTGCCGGCCTTCGCGCGCGCTCCGGCGCGAGAGAGAGAGAGAGAGAGAAAAGATGTGATGAATGGCGGAAATAAAACAAAGCTACTGATTCGCCGGGCTGAGCACGGTTTTAGAATGTCGGCGGGACCCCACGAGACCTCGAAGCGGTGAACAGGCGAAAGGAGCGTCGCTAGATGCACGAGCGGCCCCAGCGCTGTGCTCGCGCAGCGCCAAAGTTCCCAGATCCTCGCGTTCACTCATCCCATTCACACACGGCTTCGATCAGGTGCGAGCACAAGCGGTCGTTCCACTCTCCAGGCGCGGCGCCGCCGTCCCATTGGAACGCACAGTGTTCGTAGCAAGGGCCCATGCCGGGACCGTCGCTGTCTTCGCAGGTGCTCGCGGTCGCGTTCGGTTGTCCCTGGGACCAATCGGTGTACGAAAGCGGCTCGCCGTCGACCCAGCTGTACGTGCCAGGGTCCATCTGGCGTGGATTGCGGCCGTCCGTTGCGCCGATCCAATGCTCGTCCGTATCGAGTCCCCACACGAAATCGTTTTCGGATTGATCCGAAATCGTGACGAGGTGGCCGCCGAGATTCGAACAGTGCATGCGCGCGTCGGCGAAGTCGGCGTCAGCGTGCACCACCAAATAACAATGTCCCGTGCCGGAAAAGAACGTCGCATCTCCGCTGTAGCGTGAGCAGTCGAGCACCGTGCCGCCGCCCATGCCGCCATTCGAGCCGCCGGATCCCGCGCTGCCTCCGTTCGGCGCGCTGCCTCCGTTCGGCGCGCCGCCATCCAGAGAACCGCCAGTCGAGGATCCTGCCTCCGAGCCGCCAGTCGACGAACCCGCGCTCGAATCGCCCGCGTTTCCGCCGCCGGACACGAGCCCGCCGCTGCCAGCGGACGTCATTCCCGCGTTACCACTCGCGCTGACGCTACCGCCGCTCGATTCGCTGGCACTGCCACCCGCACCCGCAGATGATGCTGCGCCAGCACTGGAAAAGAGTCCGCTGTTGGCCGGGCTGCCGCACGCGGTCGCAAACAGCAATGCCGCCACAACGGAAAGACCAAATCGATTGAAGAGGAACATGACGAGTTTTCTCTCAGCGCGCTCAATCCGAGCGGCAGCACGTCGAAGCGAACGGGCGGGCGGAGCTGAGTGTGCTCACGACTGAAGTAGTCTCCGCCTCGGCTCGCATGCAGGCATCAGTTCCAGATTATGCGCGTGGCGCAGGCGAAAATCCGGCAGATTTCGCGAAGGAAACCAATATTTTTCGGTTAGGCAGCTTGCCGTTCCAGCGCGCGCCGGAGCACTCGCGGCGCGTACGTTGCGGTCGGCGGCGCGCCCACTCGGCTGGCTGGAAATTGCGCGTGCGAGTGCCTTCGGCGCGACACGACCACAGCGCGTTTCCCCCATTTTTCCGCTGGATTGGCGGAAGTTGGTCTTCACAGGCCGGTTGAGCTAAAGAGCGGCGGACCGAGGTTTCGCTCGGCTAGAGGATCTCCATGAAGCACTCCGTTCCCCACGATCTCGGTCAAGAGCGCGCGAAGAAAGTCGCCGAGTCCGCGCTAGCGACGTATGCCGAAAAGTACGCAAACTATCACCCGCGGGTGATGTGGACTTCGGCGAACCGCGCCGAAATCTCGTTCAGGGTGAAGGGGATGTCTCTGTCCGGCGCGCTCGAGGTGCTCGATCGCAGCATCGACATGGATATCGACGTGCCGTTCTTGCTCCGTCCGTTCAAGTCACAGGCGCTCGGTGTGATCGAGGGCGAGATCAACGATTGGATCAAAAAAGCCAAATCTGAGGGCTAATAGCGCCGAGTTCGCGGGCGCGAGCGAAGAATTCGGCCACGTAAGCGAGAAGTTTGGTGCCACCGCGCAGGTGCCTCGGGCGATACCTTTTTCTCTCGTGGAGGAGAGATGAGTCAGTCGAACGCCGAGCAAGTCGTATACGTGGGCAGCGGAGCGGGCGAGCTGCTCGGCTTCTCGATGGATCGCGCGACCGGCGCGCTCCGTCGCTGCGGGCAAACGCGTGCCGGCGAATGTCCGTCCTTCGTCGCGTTTCATCCCGAGCGCCCGCTGGCTTACGCGATCGACGAGAATGCGGGCGTGGTGCGCTCGTTCGCCATGAGCAACGCTGGCGAGCTCCGTGAAATCGGTTGCGTCGATTCGGGCGGCGCGGGACCGGCGTACGTCTCGAT
>DASYCL010000314.1:0-16519 GCA_036500245.1 Polyangiaceae bacterium
CCGAAAACGACGAAGCATTACTTGCCACGTCGGCCGAAGCCGGCAACTTGATGGCGAGTGTGAAAGCTCAACTCGACGCGCTCGGCGTAAAAGGCAAAAAATACGAAATCTGGCTCACTGAGTGGAATTCGGTGGATGCCAATCCGGGCCCGCAGATCCTCCAGCACGTCAATGGCCTGTTCATCGCGGACTACCTCGGGCATTTGGCGCAGTCACCGGTTCAGATCGCGAACCTGTGGGCGCTCTACAATGGTCGAGACAAGCGCCTCGGGGACTACAGCTTGCTCGCGACGAATGGCGATCCGCAGGGCTTCAATCTGCGCCGTCCATCGTATTGGGCGTTCGAGATGCTCGCGAACACGCTCACTGGCACGCTACTCGAAGGCAAGAGCGACCAGGATCAACTCTCGGCCTTCATGGCCAAACGCGCGGACGGCAAAGTGTCACTCGTGTTCGTGAACAAGAACTTCGACACCGACTACAAGACGACACTCAACGTCCTGGGCTTGAGCGGCGAAGCGACGGTCGAAACGCTGACCGCCGAAACCTCCGGCGGCATTCTCGGCTCGGAAGCGACCGGCAAAACCCACAGCGCGACCGGACCGATTTCACGAACCGTGAAGCTCGCGAGTGGTGCGCAGTTGGTCGTGCCCAAAGCGTCAATCGTCACCGTGCGCTACTGACGCCCGAAATTCCGCGCTTGCCGCGCGGGTCGGCGGCGTCGGTCTCGGTTTGGTCAAAGTGGCCAAGATTGGCCTCTTGGCGAAATTCGGTAAGGCCTGATCGCCTTGCTGATCGCTGGTAAAAAGGCCATCGTTGCAGGGATTGCCGCGGCAAGCGCCGCGGAGCGCGTTACGCCTGCAGATCGTTCGGCGTGGGCCCTTCGCTATTTCGGGCTATGCGGCTTTTTGGCTCTCGGCGTGCTGCTGACGCATCAGCTGACTCAAGCGCACGGCTGGTAGTTCGTAGCGCGCGTCAGCGATAGTTTTGCACCGCCCACCACTTGCCGGCGCTGTCTTGCCCGTAGCCGCAGGTCACTTTCGTGTAGTTGCCGGTCATGTTGATGAAGTGGCCGTGGGCTTGGTAGCAGGCGCCGTCGCAGGGATCGGTCGGGCCGGGCCCTTCGTCGAACATTTGTTGTGCGCACTGGCCGATGGTTTGCGCTTGTGAGCCGTATCCCGGGCACTCGTTTTGGGCGAAGAATTGCGGCATGCAAATGTTGGCGCCGAAGCCGCCGTGCGGCGTGCCGTTCATGGCGTCGTACGCCGCTTGTTGATCGGCGCACATCTGTCCGTCGTTGTCTTGCATCAGGGGAGGTTTACAGGCGCAAGCTCGAAATTGGTTCACGCGCGCGACGCAGTCCGCGTACGGATCGCCGGTGTTCGGCGCGACGGGCATGCACTTCAAATTCGGTGTGCAGTTCGCCAAATCGCCCGAGCCGCCCGAAGTTCCAGTTTGCGTCGAGCCGCCCAAGTTGCCGTTGCCATCGCTGCTCGACGAACACGCGCTGAGCGCCGCGCCGAACCACGTCGCCGAGAGCAACCCCAAACCAAAAAAATAAATCTGCCGAATCATGGTTTGACCGAGAGCTTATCTGAATCAGGCTGTTCATTGCATCTCGGGATGTTTTTTGGGGCCCTGCGCGAGGCTCGGCGCTCGGCCGCTCGCGCGTCGAGCCGCGCGACGGGCGCCTAAGTGGCCGCCGTTCTTTTCGCGCCGGAGCGCGCGCGAAGGGCACGATGCACGGAAATAAAACCTGACCGCTCATCACATCTCGTCTCTTCTTTTCGCGCCGGAGCGCGCGCGAAGGGCTCGGGCACGATGCACGGAGATAAAACAAAGCATCTGATTCGCCTGGCTGATCACCGGTTTTCGAATGTGGGGCGGCCACGTTAGAACTGACCGAACAGGCGCCGGTCGCGCTGCTGGAAGCGTGAGCGGCCAAGCGCTGTGCTAGCGCAGGGCCCAAACGTCCCAAGACAAGCAGGCGCCCGGCGCACTGCCCGATGCGTAAGCGGCCAAGCGCGGCTTCCGCGCAGCTGAAAGCGGTAACGGCGTCGCTCGCCGCCGAACTCGGCGCACCTGCATCAGCCCAGGGCGACGCTTCCGCGCGCTACTTGGCTTCGGGACGATGCGCACGGCATTCGTTCAATATCGGTTCTCTGACTACATCGCGGACGTGACCGCGACGAATATCCCCGACAAGGCTGCTGCGCGAGCATTACATGTCCGCTCGTGACTGATCCGGGGCACGCGCGTATATTGAGATGCTTACCGCCGCGTCGTCTTTTGCTGCTCCGGTGCGGGTCGGCTTCCTACTTCGGTCAGAGATCCTCCTCCGAATAACCCCGAAGTGGTCGGCTGCACCCAAGCCAGAGATCTCCGGCGAAGACGGCGCGGCGGCCCAATTTTGTCTCGCAAGCACCGCGAGCGACCGTGCGCCGAGTCGATTTGCTCTCGGCGAACTGGGTCTTGGCCCTGGCCTCAGCCTATCAAACTAGTAGAATGAGGCCGATCGCCGATGCTCACGATGAAGACCAAATACGCGCTCAAGGCTTTGTCCTTGCTGGCGTGTGCCGAGCAAAACGAGCCGGTACTGATTTCCGACATCGCCGAGCGGGAAGGCATTCCGAAGAAATTCCTCGAGCTCATCCTGCGCGAGCTGAAGCAGCACGGCATCCTCGACAGTCGCAAAGGGCGCGGCGGCGGTTACTTGCTGCGGCGGCGGCCCGAAGACATCAACCTCGCGACCATCATCCGAATTTTGGACGGCCCGCTCGCGCCCGTGCCTTGCCTCAGTCAAACCGCATATCGCCGCTGCGAGGGCTGCGAAGACGAGCGCACCTGCGGCATTCGTTTGGTGCTGAAAGAGATGCATCAATCCACGCTGCGCATCCTCGAAAACACCACGCTGGCGGACGTCGCAGCGCGCGTGCGCGAGGCCGCGATCGGCAACAAACCGGTCGCGCGCTACTCGATTTGAACCGGTTTCGCTGGCACCGAAGCTGAACTGAACTGCGCGAACGCATATTCGACGCTTGCCCTGGCACAGGGCATCCCCCACACTGCCGCGTGCCGCGGTTTTCGTACGCCTTCTTGGCAGCGCTCGCGTTGCACGCACTCGCGCTCTTGGTGCACTCGCGTCATGTCCCGTCACCGCGCGTTGCTGAGCCGCAACCGGTGGCAGAGTTCGAAATCGACGAGCTCCCGGCGCCGACCGTCGCACCGGAAATCGCGCCGATTCCGCGCGATGATGCCGTCGCCGCGCTCGCGCCTGGCGCAATCGCAGCGGCCGCGACCTCAACTCGCGCTGCTAGCGCGCGCACGGCAGACAGCGCTACCAACGCCGAGCTCGCGAGCAATGCGCCGACGCCCGAAGCAGTCGCTTCCGCCGCGTCGAGTGCCGGCGAACCCGCACGAAAAATCGACTTCGGCTTGGACGGACATTTCTTCTGGCCGCCCGCGCCCGGCGAAGCGCCGCCGGCGCCGAGCGATCCGCGCGCGGCGGGCGATCGCCGGCGTTCGCGCGACCAGCAGTTTCAACGTCGCCTCGACGCCGACATTGCCGCGGCCGACGTCGCACACGGCTCCGCGCGCGGAAACGCACTGATCGGTTCGCTCCACAGCGCGGTGCGCGACAGCGGACCGACGCGCGGTGAAGCGCTGTTTCGCATCACGCTCGGTCCGGACGGCAGCGTCGGCAACGTCGAAATCCTGCGCGGCGCGGCAGCGGACTGGGCGCCGGCGCTCGCTTCATTTCGCGCGCTCGCGGCCAAAAAGCGCGTACGCGTCCCGCCCGGTGCGCGCGGCCTGCGCGTCACGTTCGCGGTCAAAGCCAAAGTGCAAATGCCCTCGGGCGACGAAGCCGGCGGCGTGCACGTGGCCACGCCTTCGATCGAACCGAACGGCCTGGTCCCCCACGGCACCTTCGACTTGGCCGACCTCGGCGGCGGCCCACAGCGCCTCGTCTATGCACACGTCGTGAGCGAAGAAGTGTTGTGATTTTTTTGTTGATGGTCACTCGTCGCATCGTGTGGCGGTTTAGCCTTCGGCGTCGCGTTTCGGCTTCCGCGCTTCGCCGTTCGCTGCGCGTCGCCGGCGAGCGGCTTGTCTTCATGTCGCGGGCGGGAGTAAGAACAGTGCCGATTTTCGGCCCGAAAGGTGAGCGCCATGACCCAGGATGCGCATTCCGGCTTTGCTGCTTCGCGGCGGCAAATCTTAGTGACCACGCTCAGCACCGGCTTTGCGCTCGCAGTCACGCCGATCTCCGCCTCCGCGCTCACGACAGATAGTAACGGGCTCGAAGCCGGCGAAATAAAAATTCGACTGGCTCAAATCGCACCACGCAGTGTGAACGCGATGACGTCCAGCCTGGAGTAGCAGCATGAAAACGAAGAAACTCGGTCGCACTGGTTTGAAGGTGAGCGAGATCTGCCTCGGCACGATGACCTTCGGCAATCAATGTGACGAAGCGGCATCCTTCGCGATCATGGACAAGGCGTTCGACTCGGGCGTCTTCTTCTTCGATACGGCGGACGTGTATCCTCTCGGCGCGACGCCGGAGATGCGTGGCGGCACTGAAACCATCGTTGGCCGCTGGCTGAGCGATCGCAAACGGCGCGATAAAATCGTGCTTGCGAGCAAATGTCGCGGCCAAATGGGGGAGGGACCGAACGAGGGCGGGCTCTCGCGCAAACACGTGATCGCCGCGGTCGAAGCCAGTTTGCGCCGGCTCAAGACGGACTACCTCGACCTCTACCAAACCCACCAACCCGATCTCGAAACCCCAATCGAAGAAACGCTCGGCGCGCTCGACGACTTGGTGCACCAAGGCAAAGTCCGTTACATCGGCTGTAGCAACTACCCGGCGCACCTCTTGTGCAAAGCACTGTGGACGAGCGACAAGCACGGTTACGCGCGCTTCGAATCCGCCCAGCCGCGCTACAACATCCTATTTCGCGAGATCGAAAACGAAATCGTGCCGCTGTGCCGCGCCGAGGGACTCGGGCTGATCGTGTACAATCCGCTCGCGGGCGGCTTTCTCACTGGTCGCTACCAGCCAGGGCAAGACGTCGAATCGGGTTCTCGCTTTTCCCTGAACCAAGCCGGCAAATTCTATCAACAGCGCTACTGGCAGAGCGCGCAGTTCGAAGCGGTGGAGAGCCTGAAGCGCTTCTTCAGCGAGCGTAATCGCTCGCTCACCGAGGTCGCCTTGGCTTGGGTGTTGGCCCAGCCCGGCGTCACCTCGGCGATTTTGGGAGCGAGCCGCGCCGAACAACTCGACCAGAGTCTGCCCGGCAGCACCCTCGAGCTCAGCACCGAAGAGCGGGCCTTTTGCGATCAGATTTGGTTCGACCTGCCGCGGCTCAAGGATCCGAGCGTCGCGCTTCGTTGAACGACGAAACGCGGCGCGGACGCGCGCTCGTCCCCGCGCTGGCCGTTCGCAGCGCGAGCAAGCGTTGAACCCTCGAAGCTCAGTCGCGCGCGTAGCGAATCACGTTGAAGCAGCGCGTCTCGTGTGTCGCGCGGTTTTCGTACATGTGCGGCATGTCGGCTTTGAAAAAAATTGCGTCGCCCGGCAAAAGATCGTGCTCGGCTTCTTGTAACGAGAGGCGCAGCGCGCCCGTCATCACGACCAGAGTTTCCATCGTGCCGCGACCGTGTGGCTCACTGCGATGTACGGCCTTGGGCAAAAAGCGCAGCTCGTAAATCTCCACGTCTGGCGAAGAACCGCCCGGAGAAAGCAGCCGGCTTTCCATGCGTCCGTCCGCGCTTTTCAGGGGTGGCGCGGCGCCCGCGCGCAGGATCTTGGCGATTCCATCTTCCGAGACACCGAGCAGCTCGTGAAACGGCAAATCGAGCCCAACTGCCACCTTCCACAACACCGACAGCGTTGGGTTCGTCCGCGTGCCCTCGATCTGCGAGAGCGCCGCGCGACTCACGCCGCTCTTCGCCGCGAGCTCGTCCAGCGAAAGTCCGCGCGCCTTTCGGAAGCGTTTTAGGCTCTCCGCCACTCGGCGCGCCACTTCCGCGGCGCCTAGCTCGTCCCCCGAGCCCGGCGCTACTCGCGGCCGCAAGCGAGACTCAGCTTCGCTCTTTTTCTTCGCTTTCGCCGCCGGCATCGGCCGGACTTCTACCCGGTTTAGCGCGGACCGGAATAGCCTATTCAGGTAGTTTGCGAGACACGCGGCTTTCGGTGCTTGACACCGTCCGCGTGGATCGATAGGAACAAACTCTATCAAATTGATAGATTAATGGTGACTCGCAAAACAATGTACGCGCTTCGAGCGCTCTTCAACCTCGCTCGACAAGAACGCGGACGAACCCAGCTTGCCGCGGAAATCGCGGCGAATGAGGGCATTCCGCGTCGCTTCCTGGACACGATTTTGCGCCAGCTCACGCGCAACGGCGTCCTCATGAGTAGTCGAGGGCCACGGGGAGGTTATGCGCTGCGCGCGCCTGCACACGAAATCAACGTCGCGTCCGTGATTCGCATTTTGGACGGCGCTGCGTTCCCATTCCCGTGCCTGAATTGGGAGCAGCCCGCGCGCTGCGCGGAGTGCCCGGGGCCGGGAGCCTGCGCGGCCGAGGCGGCACTCGGCGCCATGGGCAACGTCGCGCTGCGCGTGCTCGAGGACATGACCCTGGCTGACTTGGTCTCGCGCATGGATCGCTCGGCGGCGCCCGAATCGAACCATTCGCTCGTTCAACTGCGCCGGGCTGCCGGCGTCACCGTTTGAGAAATTCCATGACTCACTTGCTTTGGAGGGCGCGGAGGTGAAGAGCAAATCAATCTGAGCCTTCGCTATTTTCCGACGAGCGCACGTGCCGGCAGCAAAATCATCGGCTCGGCGGCGCGGCGCGCGCGCTTTTCGGCGAGCAAGGCGGGAGCACGGCGCGCGACGGCCAGCACCAAGTGTCCGAGTTTCGGATGCCCGGGCACGATGTCCGCGATGACGCCCTGACGGGCCAAGGCCGCGGTCGTCATCGGACCCACTGAAGCCACGACTAGATCGCTGTTGAGTGAGCGAGGTACGGCGGAAGACAGGCCGATTTCTTGCGCCACGAGTAGCAAATGCTCGAGCTGAAGCGCGGTCGTGAACAGCGCGACGTGTGCTTGGGCGCGCACGATTTTCAAAATCGCCGCTTTGAGCGGCCCGGTGTCCTCGGGCAACGCCAGGTCGTAGAGCTTGAACGAGCCGACGGTCGCGCCGCGTTTGGCGAGCGCTGCCAAGAGCTCGCGGTTTTTCGCGCCGTATTCCTGCACGTAGACGCGCTTTTCGCGCAGCGGAAATTCGCGATCGAGCGCGGCGAGTAGTTCGCGCCAAGTATTCGGTTCGGTGACGGTCAGCGTTGGCCGTAGCCCAAACGGCTTGAGTGCCGCGGTGGGCTTCGGACCGCGGGAGACCAGAGTCACGCGCGATAGTCGCTCGAGCACCTCCGCGCGCGAGTGCTCCTTGAGCGCCGCGCGAAGCAAGAGCGTCGTGCCGATTCCGGTCAGCAAGATCAAGACGTCGACCGCGTCCGCAAACAGCGCGTCGAGGAAGACTTTTGCATCCGGGTGCTCGCTGAGGGGCACTTCTTGCAACGCCGGCGCGAGGATCACGCGCCCGCCGTGTTTTTCGATCAATCCCGCTACTTCACGCTGCAAGCGATTCTCGAACGAGATCACTTGGAAGCCTGTCAGGGATTGAGCCAACGAACACCTCGGCCGACCTTCACCAGCTAACGCGCACGCCATTTCGTCCAAGTTTCGACTGACGAAACCTGGCTGTTACGGGGCACGCGCAAGCTCCGCAGTGCGCTCCCGAGGTCCGACAGCGTGCCCCGGCCCGTGGCTCATTCGTCGCGGAATCGATGGTCTGTCGTTACTCAGTGCGCCCGCCGATTTGCGCGGTTGCCCTGTATAGGCGCCGAAAACCGCATGCTAACAATTGATTTTATTGGGTTTATTCAGCGATTGACAGCGCCAGCTTCACTCACTATATGACCCATGTACCTAAACCCTGACGCATACGTTAGGGTTAGGGTTACAATGTAGTTCATGAGCGACCGCAACAGCCACCGCCACCTCGCCATCGTCGCGCCGGGCTCTGCTCCGGGTCCGGGCGAGCGCTCGCTCAGCGTCGCGGAAGCGCGCGAAGAGGGCGAGCTGCTTTTGGTTGGTGATCTGGCGAAGGCGGTCGGAAAGACGGTCCGCGCGATTCATCTCTATGAGGAGCTCGGGCTCGTGCGCGCGCACGAGCGCTCGAAGGGTCGCTACCGGCTCTTCACTCAAGATGCGCTGGTGCGCGTGCGCTGGATCATCAAACTACAGAGCCTCGGGCTCTCGCTTTCGGACATTCAAGCGCTCGTGCGCGGGCAGACGGATGCAGCGTCCGCACAGTTTGCTGCCTCGCGCTTGCGGGACGTGTACGTCGCGAAGCTCGCCGAAACGCGCGAGAAGCTCTCGGAGCTCAAGGCGCTCGAAGCCGAGCTCGTGCAGAGCCTCGAATTTCTCTCCACCTGCCACAGCGCGTGCGAATCCGAAGTCACGGTGCACTCGTGCCCGACTTGCGCGCGCCACCCGGAACAACCCAATCCCCCCGAGCTGGTCATCGGTAGCCGCGTGAACTGAAGCCGAAAGATCGAAGGTCAAATGGCACTCAAGTTTCCGATTTACATGGACAACCACGCAACGACACCGCTCGACCAGCGCGTGCTCGACGCGATGTTGCCTTATTTCACGCAGGATTTCGGCAACGCGGCGAGTCGCACCCACGCTTATGGCTGGCACGCGGAAGCCGCGGTGGAAGACGCGCGAGAGACGATCGCCGGCTACATTGGCGCCGAATCCGGCAAAGAGATCGTGTTCACCTCGGGCGCGACCGAGAGCGACAATCTCGCGATCAAGGGTGTCGCCGAATATTACCAGGGCAAGGGTAACCACATCATCACCACGACGATCGAGCACAAGGCCGTGCTCGATTCGTGCAAGCGGCTCGAGAAGCAAGGCTTCACGGTCACGTACGTGAACGCGGGCAAAGATGGGTTGGTGGATCCGGCCGAGATCGAACAAGCGATCACGGACAAAACCATTCTCGTCTCGGTGATGCTCGCCAACAACGAAGTCGGTACGATTCAGCCGATTGCGGAAATTGGCGCCGTCACGCGGGCACGCGGCGTGCTCTTTCATTGCGACGCCGTGCAAGGCTTGGGTAAAACACCGTTCGACGTGAAGAGCATGAACGTGGATCTCGCGTCGCTCACCGCGCACAAGGTTTACGGGCCGAAAGGCGTGGGCGCGCTGTACGTGCGTCGCTCGAAGCCGCGCGTGCGCTTGGTCGCGCAGATGGATGGCGGCGGGCACGAGCGCGGCAATCGCTCGGGCACGTTGAACGTTCCGGGCATCGTCGGCTTCGCCAAAGCGGTCTCGATCTTCAAGCAAGAAGGTGTGGCCGAAGCCGCGAAGATTCAGGCGCTCCGCGATCGTCTGCACCAAAAGATCACGAAAGAGCTCGACGCGGTGTACCTCAACGGGCACCCGGAAAAGCGCTTGCCCGGCAACTTGAACTTGTCGTTCTCGTTCGTCGAGGGCGAGGGCTTGATGATGGCGATCAAAGACGTCGCCGTCTCCAGCGGTTCGGCCTGCACGAGCGCCAGCCTAGAGCCGAGCTACGTGCTCCGCAGCATGGGCCTCGACGAAGAGCTCGCGCATTCCAGCATCCGTTTCGGGCTCGGCCGTTTCAACACCGAAGAAGAAGTCGACTACGTCGCCGAGCTCGTGATCGGCAAAGTGAAAAAGCTCCGCGAACTATCCCCACTCTACGAGATGCACCAGCAGGGCATCGACATCAAATCGATTCAATGGGCCGCGCATTAGTCATCGGGAGCTTTGTGTTAGCGGGAGCGCAGCTCCCGCCCCATGACTTCATGGGGCCCCACGCCGAAAAAAAACCGTTTTGGGGCCCCAACCCCAAAACGCCTCCGCGTAGAAAGATAAAAAACCATGGCCTACAGCGATAAAGTCCTCGACCACTACGAAAACCCGCGCAACGTCGGCACGCTGGATAAAGACGATCCGTCGGTTGGTACCGGGCTCGTCGGTGCGCCCGCGTGCGGTGACGTGATGCGCCTCCAGATCCGCGTCAACGACGAAGGCGTGATCGAAGACGCGCGCTTCAAGACGTTCGGCTGCGGTTCGGCGATCGCGTCCTCGTCGCTCGCGACCGAGTGGATCAAGGGCAAGAACATCGAGGAAGCGGCCACCATCAAAAATAGCCAAATCGCCGAGGAACTGAGCTTGCCGCCAGTGAAGATCCATTGCTCGGTCTTGGCCGAGGATGCGATCAAGAGCGCGATCGAAGATTACAAAGCGAAGCGCGCCGCCCGCGCCGCGCTCGGCGCGGATGCGACGAGGCCGGGCGAAGACGAACCTGTGCCGGCGAACGTCTGACCAGGCACCCCAAACAAAAGTCCAAGCCATGGAAACTTCGACCGTCAACTCAGCCGCTCCTTCGCAAAGTTCGGGCGAACCCGCGACCGAAAGCGTGAAGTCGCGTCGCGAAATCACGATTTCGGACAAGGCCGTCGAGTTTGCGAAGAAGAAGCTCGCCGCGCGCGGCACACCGAACGCGGCGGTGCGCCTCGGCGTGAAGGGCGGCGGCTGCTCGGGGTTTTCGTACGTGATTCAATACGAGGATACGCCGCCGCGCGAGCGCGACACGGTGTACGAAGTCGACGGCGTACGTTTCTACGTCGATAAAAAGAGCTTCGTGTACCTGGCCGGCTCGGTGCTCGACTACGAGCAAACGCTGATGTTTCAAGGGTTCAAATTCAAGAACCCGCAAGAAGCATCGAGCTGTGGCTGCGGGCATTCATTCACGGTGAAGTAGTGTCTGCGGCAGATCCGTTCGAGGCCCTCGGCGTCGAGCCGACGTTCGCTGTCGACATCGCGCTGCTCGAACAGCGGCACCGCGATTTGAGCCGCGCGTTGCATCCGGATCGGCATGCGGGCGCCGGATCCGCGGAGCGACGTCGCGCGCTCGGCCGTGCAATCGAAGTGAACGAAGCGTTTCGCAAGTTGAAGGATCCGGTGCGCCGCGCCGAGGCGTTGCTCGCGCGCCAAGGCGTCGAAAGTGGCGAAGGTAAAGAGCCGCCCGCGCCGCCCGAGCTCTTGATGGAAGTGATGGAGCGCCGCGAAGCGCTCGCCGAAATTCGCGTCAGCAAGGATCAAGTCGCGCTCGGTCGGATGATTGCGGACATGGAACGAGAAGAGCGCCGCGTTCGCGCCGAACTCGAGAGCCGCTTCGCTGATCCGCGCACGGATTCGGCGGAAATCCTGAAAAAGCTCGGCGAATTGCGCTACTTTCGCCGCTTCTTGGACGAGGCGCAGGCCATCGCCGACGACCTTTTCTGAGTCGCCCATGTTGCTCGACATCTTCGACCCCAAAGCGCCACCGCAGGCGATCGGCATCGATCTCGGCACCACGAATTCGATCGTCGCGCACGTGCGTGACGGCCGCCCGGTGCCGCTCGTCACTTGCGACGGCACGCCGCTTTTGCCGTCCGTCGTGCACTATGGCGCGGAAGGTTCGGTTGCGGTTGGGCGTAGCGCAGCGTCGTATGCGACGCGCGAACCCGAGCGCACGATCGCGAGCGTAAAGCGCTTCATGGGGCGTGGCGCGGGCGACGTCGAGACCAAGCGGCTCGGCGCGTACAAGTTCGTGCCGGGTGAAGGCGCGGTGGTGCGTTTCGACCTCGGAAAATTGACGCCGAGCGCGGTCGACGTCAGCGCCGAGATTTTGAAGAGCTTGAAGCAGAGCGCGGTCGATCAGCTGCATCACATTGGTGGCGCGGTCATCACCGTGCCCGCGTATTTCGACGATGCGCAGCGCCAAGCCACGCGCGATGCGGGGCGGCTCGCGGGGCTCGAAGTGTTGCGGCTCTTGAACGAACCGACCGCAGCCGCGCTCGCTTACGGCCTGGAAAAGCGGCAAAACGGCTTGTTTGCGGTGTACGACCTCGGCGGCGGCACCTTCGATATCACGATTTTGCTGCTCGAAGACGGCGTGTTCCAAGTCAAAAGCACCGGCGGCGACAGCGCACTCGGTGGGGACGATATGGACCGCGAAATCGCCGAACGCATGCTCACCGCGATGGGCGCGACGGACACTGCGACGCGCACGCCCGAAGTCGTGAGCATCGCGCTCGGAGCCGCGCGGCAAGCGAAACACGCGCTCACGGCTTCCGCCGAAGTCAGTGTGGAGTTGCCGAAAAAAGGCGGAGGCGAGCTTCAGTTCGCCGTCACGCGCGTCGATTTCGACGCTTGGATTTTGCCGCTCTGCGAGCGCACGGGCCGCGCGTGTAAGCGCGCTTTGCGTGACGCGGGCATCGACGCATCCGCGCTCGATGGTGTGATTTTGGTTGGGGGTTCCACGCGGGTGCCGCGCGTCCGCAGCTATGTGGAGGAGCTGTTCGGCAAAGCGCCGCTCGCGGACATCGATCCGGACCTCGTCGTGGCCTATGGCGCGGCCGTGCAAGCCGACTTGTTGGCGCGCTCGAGCGACGAAGTGCTTTTGCTCGACGTGCTGCCGCTCTCGCTCGGCATCGAGACGATGGGCGGCGGCGTCGACAAGATTTTGCCGCGAAATACCACGATTCCAGCGGGCGCTAAGGCGACCTTCACGACCTACGCGGACAATCAGACCGGCTTCGATTTGCACGTCGTGCAGGGCGAGCGCGAACTGGCGGGTGATTGTCGTTCGCTCGCGCGCTTCAAGCTCGGCGGGATTCCGCCGTTGCCCGCCGGCTTCGCACGGCTCGAAGTGAGCTTTCACGTCGACGAAAACAACTTGCTCAAGGTCGAAGCCGTCGAACTTTCGACCGGTAAGAAGCAAACCGTCGAAGTGAAGCCGAGCTACGGCCTCACGGACGACGAAGTCGAACAAATGTTGATCGACGCGCTGGACCACGGTGAAGCCGATTTCGAACTGCGGCGTTTGCGCGACGCGCAAGTCGAAGCCACGCGCATCCTGCTCGCGACCGACAAAGCCTTCGACACGGACGCGGACTTGCTCGAAGCCGCGGAGCGCGCGCGGATCGAGCAAGCCTTGACCGATCTGCGTACGGCCGTGTCCAGCGCGACGCAGGCGTCACGCATCGAAAATGCGATCAGCGCGCTCGATGACGCCACGCACGAGTGGGCGGGCCGGCGCATGAACCGCGCGATTCAAAGCGCCATCGCGGGCAAGAATGTCGGCGCGGTGGCACAGAGCGTGGCGCACGCCGCGGGCGTCGAAGCGCACCTCGAAAAGCACGGAGCTCGCTAGGATTCGCTCATGGCCAAGCTGCGCTACCTCGATCAAAACCTGGAAATCGACGTGCCGATCGGTACTTCGTTGCTCAAAGCCTCGAAGAGCGTCGGCGCGCCCGAGGGCGACGCGTGCGGCGGCGTGTGCGCCTGTTCGACCTGTCACGTGTACGTCGAGAAGGGCGCGGAATTGCTCTCGCCCGCGGAAGAAGACGAAGAAGACATCTTGGACAAAGCCTTCGATGTGCGCATGAACTCGCGACTGGGCTGCCAAGCGAAGATTCAGCGTGACGGCGTGATCGAACTCCGCATCTCCAAAGAGAGTCTCGATGCGTATTACAACGAGCACCCGAACATAAAGCGGCCGGCGTAGCGCGGAAGTCGAAGCGCGACGCCGAAGGCTGTGCCGTCACGCGACGTGAAGCGTGACCATCAAAACAAAAAATCAAAGTGACTCGATGAACGCTTCGATCAGCTTGCGCGTGAACGAGGTCAAATCGAGCGTCAGCGCTTCGTTCGGCGTGAGCCAATCAAATGCTTCGGCTTCGTCGTTCAACACGAGGCCGTCGGTTTCGAGGACGCGGCAGGCGTAGTTGAGTAGGATCATGTGGACCGGCTTGTAGAACTCGGGCGAATCGATCGCGTCTTGCGCGAGGAGAAAGCGTACGTCGTAAGCGCTGAGCGCAGTTTCTTCGCGAATTTCCCGGACTAGCGCGGCTTCTTGGGTTTCGCCGTAGTCGATCTTGCCACCCGGCACGCCGAGGTGTCCGTGCCATTTATGCGTGCGTACGAGCAGTATTTTGGCGTCCGGGCGCTCGATTATGGCACCCACGGTGACGATCGGTCGGCTGCTGTCGCTCATCAGACTTGGCCGCGCATCAACGAGAGTACTTCGCTGCGCGAGGCAGGATCGCTCAAAAATGTACCGCGGAGTGCGCTCGTGATGACGGAGGAGCCTGGTTTGCGCACGCCGCGCAACGTCATGCAGCTGTGAGTCGCATCGACGATCACTGCTACGGCGATCGGCTTGAGCTCATCCATGACTAGGTCTGCGACTTGATCGGTGAGCCGCTCTTGGACTTGCGGACGTTGCGAAAAGACGTCGAGCACGCGCGCGAATTTGGAGAGCCCGAGCACGCGGCCATTCGGAATGTAGGCGACATGCGCGTGGCCGGTGAACGGCAGCAGATGGTGCTCGCACATCGAGTTGAACGGGATGTCGCGAATCAGCACGATGTCGTTGTACTTCTCGGTGAAGACCGCTTCCATCAACTTGCGCGCGTCTTGATCGATGCCGCCGAAGACTTCTTCACACATGCGCGCGACGCGATCGGGCGTGCCGGCGAGGCCTTCCCGATCCGGATCTTCGCCGATGCCTTCGAGGTAGAGGCGAATGGCGGCGCGAATTTTGGCTTGATTGATCACCTGGGCTCCTGATTCGTACGTCGAGGGAAAGGGAGACAGTGCCCGTTTCTTTTGCGCAGCACGCTCGCGTCGAGACACTTTGCTACGTCGAACTCGGCGATCGGAGTCGATAATCGTCGCTTGTGCCACGATTGCACGATTTTCTCCGCTGGCCTGCAAATTGCTGAGCTTGGTGAGCGCCAAGCGGCGAGCACTGGCAATTTCGTGAGAATGCAAGCATGCCTGAAGGACAACACATCCCAGACCACGTGAGCGAGAACATCGAAGCGGTGCTCGCGATGCGCGCCAAATCCGAGCGTCGCTTGCGATGCGATCAACGCGCGGTCGAAGCCGCGACAGGGATCATCGGTCGGCCGGTCACGTTGTACGTGCTGTTCGCCGCCGTCGCGCTTTGGGTCGCTTACAATCTGTGGCAGCGCGCGAACGGCGGACATCCCTTCGATCCGCCGCCCTTCTTGTGGCTACAAGGCGTGATCGCTCTTTATGCAGCGACCATGACCACCATCATTTTGACGACGCAGAATCGCCAAAACAAAGACGCCGAGCGCAACGCGCACCTCGAATTGCAGGTCAATCTGCAGGCCGAGCAACGCACGGCGAAAATCATCGCGTTGCTCGAGGAACTGCGCCGCGATCTGCCGAACGTGCGCGATCGAGTCGACCCGCTCGCCGAAGCATTGCAAGAAATCGTGCCGCCGAACGCCGTCGATTCCGCACTCGATCACACGCTCAATCCGCACAGCGGGCGCAAGAGCCTCGCGCCCGCGCGCGACTCTTTGCCGTCGCGCGAGGATTGACCAGGTCGTCGCGCGAGGATTGACGAGGGTTGAGCCCAAGCTGGGCGCTCTCGCTATGCCGGTCCGTGACGAATTGTTTGGTCCAGCCGAGCGGCGGCGCTGGCGGCATGTCGATCGGCATAAATTCTGCCATTCAAAACGCACTCATTTGCCGATGTGGGGCGAGCACGTACTCACTTCGACGCAACACCCTTATCTCAACCTGAGACATGCCGTTACCCGTTAAGTTCACGCATTTTCGGCATGCGACTTCGACGAATTTCTTCGAGCTTGTGCGTGCTTGGCCTGGTGCTGCCACGTGCGGCGCGGGCCGAGTCGGTGAGGCTTCACGGTGAAGCAGCGGCGGCTCACGCGATCACCGGCTACCAGAAGAACGAATTCGGCTGGGGTGTGTCCGGCAACGCCGCGGCCGAGCTCCCGTTTAGCAAGCTGCTCGGTGTCGAGCTCGAGCTCAACTCGATTTGGCTGAGTAAGGGCGACGATCCGAGCGATCCAAAAATCCAACCCGGCGGTGCCGCCACGGCGAACACCGCCGCGGTCGGCGTGCGCTATCGGCCATTCGGTAACGAGCATCATGGGCAATTCTACAGCCCCGCCGGTTTGTGGTTTGCCGGCAACGCCGGCGTGACGCTCACCAACGCGCTCACGCGCGGCATGTTCGATCTGCACGTCGGGTATGACTTTCTCGATCGCAAGGGTCGCGAAGGGATCGGCCCAGTCGTGGCGCTGACGCACGTGTTTCAGCCGGACAGCGCGCTCCGCCCGGACGACGCGAACATGATCCAGATCGGGGTGCACGTGATGTACGACTTCGGGCCCGGTCTGAACCCGAACAGCGATCGCGATCACGACGGCATCCTCGACGACGCGGACGCTTGTCCCGACGTGCCCGAGGACAAGGACGGCTTCGAAGACCAAGACGGCTGCCCCGACGACGACAACGACAAAGACGGTATCCCCGACAAAATCGACCATTGCCCGGATGTCGCCGAAGACAAGGACGGAT
>DASYCL010000315.1:0-9930 GCA_036500245.1 Polyangiaceae bacterium
GCATCCGTTGCAAAGAAGACCAGGAGCGGGTCGAAAAAGACTTCACCTGAGCCCCTCGCTCGAGATCCCCGTCCCCGCATGGGGGATTCACTCCGCCCAGGTCGATTTGAGGTGCGGGCGCGGGTTGAGGTGCTCCACTCGAAGTTGAATGTGCAACTGAGTTTTTAGTCGCACATTCAACTTCATCGCCTCATCGAGAGCGCGATGTGACCGCCCCCAAAGGCGCCGCTTGGGCCGGCCGATTTGGTGGCGCGCTGGGTTCAGCGTGCGCGAGCGGCTTTTTTGACCGGGCGTTTCGCGGCGCTGTTCTTGCCCGCTGTCTTCGCAGCCGGTTTCGCCAGCGTGATCGGTTTGCCGACATCTGCGAGCGCTTGCTTCAAGTACACGCCCGTGTGGCTGCCGGGCGTGTCCGCGACTTGTTCCGGCGTGCCGGCGACGACGATGTCGCCCCCGTTGTAGCCGCCTTCGGGGCCCATATCGATCACCCAATCGGCGCAGGCGATGAGCTCGATGTTGTGCTCGATCAAGAGCACGGAGTTGCCCGCGTCTCGCAAGCCGAAGAGCGCGTGCGTGAGCAGCTCGATATCCGAAAAATGTAAGCCGGTCGTGGGTTCGTCGAGCACGTAGAGTGTGCGGCCGGTGGCTTTGCGCGATAGTTCGCTGGCGAGCTTGACGCGTTGGGCCTCGCCGCCGGAGAGCGTGGTCGCCGGTTGCCCGAGCTGGATGTAGCCGAGCCCGACTTGGCGCAGCGCGGTCAGCCTCTGACGAATGCGGGGGATCGATTCGAACAGTTCGTCGGCTTCGTCGACGGTGAGATCGAGCGCGTCCGCGATCGAGAGCCCGCGATATTTCACTTCGAGCGTCTCGCGGTTGTAGCGACGGCCCGCGCACGAGTCGCAGGTCACGTACACGTCGGGCAAAAAGTGCATTTCGACGCGCAAAACGCCGTCGCCTTGGCACGCTTCGCAGCGGCCGCCTTTGACGTTGAACGAGAAGCGACCGGGCTTGTAGCCGCGCGCGCGTGCATCGGGCAGGCCGGCGTAGAGCTCGCGTAGGTGCGTGAAGATGCCGGTGTACGTCGCCGGGTTCGAGCGCGGCGTGCGGCCGATCGGCGCTTGATCGATGCTGATCACTTTGTCGATGTGCTCGAGGCCTTCGATTCGGTCGCACGGGCCGACCCAGCCGGTCGCGCCGTAGAGTTCGGCGCGCGCGGCGCTCAAGAGCGTATCGACGATCAGGCTGCTCTTGCCCGAACCGCTCACGCCGGTGACCGCGCTGATCAAGCCGAGCGGCACTTCGACGGTGATGTTCTTCAGGTTGTGGGCCTTCGCGCCCACGATGCGCAGCATGAGCTCGCTCGGCGGCTGGCGCTTGCTCGGAATCGGTAGATGCTTCTCGCCGGAAAGATACGGACCCGTGATCGATTTCGGGTCGCTCATGATTTCGGCGGAGGTGCCTTGCGACACGATTTGGCCGCCGAGCGCGCCCGCGCCGGGACCCATGTCGACCACGTGATCCGCGCTCAAGATTGCGTCGCGATCATGTTCGACCACGAGCACGCTGTTGCCTTTGTCGACCAAGCGGCGAAGTGCTTGCAAGAGGCGCGCGTTGTCGCGCGCGTGGAGGCCGATGCTCGGTTCGTCGAGCACGTACAAAACACCGACCAGCGACGCGCCGATCTGCGTGGCCAGACGAATGCGCTGGCCTTCGCCGCCCGAGAGCGTGTGCGCGGTGCGTTCGAGCGACAGATAATCGAGGCCGACTTCGAGCAAGAAGCCGAGCCGCTCGGTCACGGCTTTGATGAGCGGGACCGCGATTGCCGCGTCGCGCGGCTGGAGGTTGCTCTCGGTCGCGAACGCTTGCAGAAATTCGCGGAGGGAGCGAAGCGGCATGGCCGAGAGCTCGGCGATGTTGCGATCGCCGAGCTTGACGGCCAAAGCTTCCGGGCGGAGGCGCACGCCGTTACACGCTTCGCAGGTCTGCGTGACGATGAAGCGGCCGAGATCGTCCGGGCCGATCGCGCCGTCGTCGGATTCGTGATCTTCGCCTTCGGCGAACGCGCCCGTGTCGAGCATGTGCTGCAGGCGCGGCACAATGCCGTCGTAGCTCGGCGCTTCGTGTTTGCGCGACTTGCCTTTCGCGGGCGCGGGTGGCGCGCTGCCGTAGAGCAATGCGTGTCGCTCGGCCTCGGGCAGCTCCGCCCAAGGTGTGTCTGGGTTCACCCCCAAAATCTCGACCGCGCGCGACACTTCCGTGGCGGTGGCGACCGAGCCGCGCCGACCGAATGCCGCGATCGCGCCTTCGCGCAAGGAGCGACTATCGTCCGGCACGATCCGGCCTTCGTCGATCGCCGAGCGCACGCCGAGTCCGTCGCAGCTCGGGCATGCGCCGTGCGGGCTATTGAACGAGAATAGGCGCGGTTCGAGCGGAGGCAGCGTGATCCCGTACTCCCACGAGACGAGCCGCTCGCTCATCACCACGGGTTCGCTGCCGTCGACGGCGTCGATCAGCAAGGTGCCGTCGCCGAGCTTCAATGCGAGTTCGACCGAGTCGGTGACGCGGCCTTTTGCGCCGTCCCGCACCACGATGCGGTCGACGACGACGTCGAGATCGTGAGTCTTGCTGCGGTCGATTTCGCGATCGTCGCCGAGATCGACTTGTTCGCCGTCGATGCGCGCGCGCACGAAGCCTTCGCGGCGCAAGCGGTCGAGCTCGATGCTGAGATCGCCCTTTTGCTTGCGCACGATCGGCGCGAGCAACGCGAGCCGCGTGCCCTCGCCGCGCGCGAAGATCGAGTCGACGATTTCCTGCACCGTGTAGGCGTGCAGCACCTTGCCCGATTTGGGGCAATGCGGGACGCCGATGCGCGCGTAGAGCAAGCGCAGGTAATCCGCGATTTCGGTCACGGTGCCGACGGTCGAGCGCGGGCTCTTGCCGAGGCCTTTTTGCTCGATGGCGATTGCCGGGCTCAGCCCTTCGATGCTCTCGACGCGCGGCTTCGGCAGTTGGTCGAGGAACTGGCGTGCGTAGGCGGAGAGCGATTCGACGTAGCGGCGCTGGCCTTCGGCGTAGATCGTGTCGAATGCCAGCGAGGATTTGCCGGATCCGCTCGGGCCGGTGATGACGACCAGTTGATTGCGCGGCAGCTCGCAGCTGACGTTCTTCAGGTTGTGCTGCGTGGCACCGCGTACGACCAGGGACTCCATGACTTCCGACAGGTTGGTGCGCTACCCCGCGCCCCCGACGGAGGCCGGCAGCGAGCCACATGGCATAACATATTCGTCGCCTTGCGCCGCTCGGTCGCCGGCGGCGCCGCGGCGTGCGGCATTTTCGGGCTTGCTTGATTTCGCCGCTCGCTGCCGGAGTTCGGGGCGTGCGCATAGTGGCGGGCGAGCGCGTGTTTCGGCCTGCTCACTGGCCGGAAACGCGAGTCATTGCTCTACCCCCCCGCTTCGATTAGCTTTCTGGCCGTGGAGCTTGCTTGGAAAAACGGCCCGGGAACCTCTGTTGCCGGAACCGAATCGAAGTGGCTCTCATCCTTTTCGAGCAGTCGGGCTTCGGACCGCCGGCACTCGATGTGCGAAGAAGTACAAGCAAGGGCCCATAGCTCAATCGGTCAGAGCCCCCGGCTCATAACCGGGTTGTTCCTGGTTCGAACCCAGGTGGGCCCACTGGCCCGTAGCTCGTGCTTTGTGTAGAGGTACGCTGAGGAGCCGTTTTAGACAGTGACCATCCAGGCCCAAATCGCAGACTTAGAAAATTTAGCGGCGCTCGATGTAGAGCTGAAAGAGCTTCGCGACGCAGTGAATCAAGAGCGCAGCGGACTCGATGCCAAACGCTCGACATTGGCGGCCCTCGAAGAGCGACTCGCTCGGAGTCAAAAGAACTCCGGGGACATGGACAAGCTACGCGGGGATTTGATGGGGGAAGTTCGGCAGATGAGCATTCAAGTGGAACGCTCTCGCGAAAAACTCTCCCGTTGCCGGACCGAGCGCGAGGCCAACGCCGCGCAGCGCGAAATCGAAGAGCTCAGGAAGCTCTATCGCGATCGTGAAATCGAAGTCGAAAAGCTAGACGGCTTTTTGGAACAAGCACGCGCGGACATGGCTCAAGTCATGACCGAGCGGGAAGCACTGCTCGCCGATCTCGCGGCGGTCGAGAGCGACACCGTGGGGCGGCTCGCGCAAGGCGAAGCCGTCGTGGCCGAAAAAGAGGCTGCTCGGAAGGTCTTGGTCGCGAGCGTGCCGCCGGTTTTGTATCGGCGTTACGAGCTCATCCGCGGTCGCCGCGGCACCGCGATCACGTCGACGACGGACGGCACTTGCACGGCATGTCACATGCGGCTCCCGCCGATGCTATTTCAAGAGCTCACGCGCGAGAACAAGTTCGAGCAGTGCCCGAGCTGCAATCGCATCTTGTATTATCGGCCGGCCGCCGCGAGCGCGAGCTCGCAGTCGGACGCGCCTTGATCGGGCGCGGTGCAACTTTGGCGGTCGCGAAGGGCGCGTCGATCTGAATGAAAGCGTGCCCGATTTGCGCGCGGCTCTACCCTGACGACGCAGGTTTCTGCCCGGTCGACGGCTCGCAGCTCAATAGCGCGACGCAAGTGCCGGTGCTCGCGGACAGTCAAGACCCGCGCATCGGGCAACTGCTCGTGGGTCGCTATCAGGTGCGACGCGTGGTCGCCGACGGCGGCATGGGTCGTGTGTACGAAGCGTTGGACATGCAGGTCAAGCGCAACGTCGCGCTCAAGGTGCTGCACCCGGACGTGTCGCGCGACGAAATCGCGGTTCAGCGCTTCAAGCGCGAGTTCGAAGTCAGCAAAATGCTGCCCCACGACTACATCGTGGACGTCGTGGATTTCCAGCCCACGACGGACGGTAGCTTCGTCTTGGTGATGGAGTTTTTATACGGCGAGGAGCTCCGCGCATTGCTCAAGCGCGAGAGCGTGATTCCGCCGGGCCGCGTGATTCGCATGCTGAGCCAAGCCGCACTTGGGCTCGACGAAGCGCACGCGCGGAAATTCGTGCATCGCGATCTGAAGCCGGACAATCTCTTCCTGTGTCAAACTACTGACGGGGATATCACCAAACTCCTGGATTTCGGTTCCGCGAAGGATAAGGGCGAATCGGCGAAGAAGCTCACCGTGCTCGGCACCACGATCGGTTCGCCGTTCTACATGGCCCCCGAACAAGCTCAGGGCTTGGACACGCTGGATCATCGCGCGGACGTCTGGGCGCTCGCGGCGATCGTCTACGAGTGCGTGTGCGGGCGAGTGCCGTTCATCGGCAACAATGGGCCCAGCATTTTGCTCGAGATTCTGACGAAAGAGCCGCAGCCGCCGAGTGAAATCGGTAAGGGCCAGAAGTATCCCGTGCCGCCGACGCTCGATCGCGTGATGGCGCATGCATTCAAGAAGAGCGCCGCGCTGCGCATTGCCTCGGTCGGCGCGCTCGCCGACGCGATCGGTACCGCGTACGGGCTCACCGGCACGCACAAGACTTGGGCGGCGACCGCGGAAGCCGACCTCAACGGGCGTGTGACCGCGGCGATGCCAGGCCTGATGATGGCGGTGCAAGCTCCGCGCGGCGGGAACGCGGCCGACTCGTTTTTCGGCGAGACCGACAGCCTCGACACGATGGGCGATCCGTTTTCCGGCGGCGGCGCGCAAGCCATGCCCGCAAGAGCGGCGTTCGCCGCGCCCCAAGCGCAAGCTTACCCGGCCGACCCGATGACGAGCATCGCGGGTGTGCCGAAGGGCTCGAACAATGCCATGTTGATCCTGCTCGTCGGCGCCGGCGCGCTCGTGGTCGGAATCATTTTGGTCTTGGTGTTCATGCTGCTTCGTTGATCGTCGCGCGCCGTCCGTGCGATTCGTCGACGAAGCTCGGCTGTGGTATTGACCGAGCATGGCTCGCACGATTTCTCGTTGGTTTGCTCTGACCGCGTCCGCGCTTTGCGCTCTCTCGACCGCGTCCTGCAAGAACCAAACGCCGCCCGCCGCCGAGGCGACCGCGGCGGAGTCCGCGCCTTCGCCGGCGAATGCCGCTCCTGCCACGCCAGCGGGGGATTCGGCCGCGGCCGCGAGTAACGCCCCCGCCGGCCCTGCGACGAGCAAGTACTCCGAATCGAATTTCGATCTCGTGCTCGCGCCGAAGGGCAACTACGCCTCGGGCCAAGCGGGCGAAGCGGAGATCGTGCTTTCCGCCAAAGCGCCGTTTCACGTCAATCAGAACTATCCGTACAAGTTCAAGCTCAAGGAAGCGCCCGGCCTCAAATTCGCCAGCCCGGTCGTGGGCAAAGATCAAGTCAAGCTCGAGCCCGCGCGCGCGACGCTGCCGGTCGCGTTCACGCCCGAGAGCGCAGGCAAGCACACGCTCGCCGGGCAACTGTCGTTCTCGGTTTGCACGGACGACAAGTGCATGATTGAAAAGCGCGAGCTCGCGCTGGATATAGACGCGAAATAGCTTGTTTGTTTTGCGGGGTGGCGGTCTGATCGCTCGTCGCAGCTTAGTGATGTTTTTGGGCCCTGCGCGCGCACTGGCGCTCGGCCGCTCGCGCGTCAAGTGACGCGACGGGCGCCTGTTCGGTCAGTTCTAACGTGGCCGCCCTGCTGTCGAAAACCGTGATCAGCCGCGCGAATCTGTTGCTTTGTTCTATTTCCGGGCAGGCGAGTCCAAGCCCTTCGCGCGCGCTCGGGCGCGAAGGAAAGAAGAGAGGTGTGAAGTGAACAGGTATTGTTTCTAACTGTTCGCTCGGTCTCTCCGCGCCCGAGCGCGCGCGAAGGCTGGCTATCGAATGCCCAGAAATAATACAAAGCCGGCGGCGTTCGCGGGGCTGCTCATGCTTTTCGACGCGCTTCGCGATCCCCGAAGGGGGGAAAGACGGGCGACCCCACGAGAACTGACCGAACAGGTGCCGTCGCGCTACTAGGATGCGCGAGCGGCCAAGCGCTGTGCCGCGCGCAGGGCAAAAAAATCCCACTGAATTGACACAGCTTCTACTCGCGTCGGGTGCGCCCCGGTCACTTTGATCTCGCTTGTGGTAACCTTCGAGCATGCCCGCTGAGCGCATTCTCGAAGATCTGCAACGCATCGCGCTCCTCGTTCAAAAGGAATTCAAGGAAGAGCGGCGGCTGCTCTCGTTGCGTGAATACCTCACGCTGTTCGCCACCGATCCGGTGCGGCATTCGCGCGACTCGTCGCGCTATTTGCGCGACATGTTCGATCACTTCGGGCGCGAAACCGTGGAGCGTCCGTGGGGCGAGCTGACGCGCTTTCGGCTGTTCGATCTGCCGTTTTTGGACGCGAGCGAGGCGCGCTCGGACGCGCTCGTCGGGCAAGAGGCGGTGCAGTCTGAGATTTATCGCGCGCTCTCGAACTTCGCGCGCGAAGGACGTCCGAATCGTGTGCTGCTCTTGCACGGCCCAAACGGCTCGGCCAAAAGCACGGTTGCGGCGTGCATGGCGCGCGCGCTCGAACACTATTCGCAGCTCGACGACGGCGCGCTCTACCGCTTTCACTGGGTGTTCCCGACGCAGGCTACCCTGCGCGGCTCGATCGGCTTCAGCGGCAAGCGCACTTCGAGCACGGGTGAAGACGGCAGCTATGCGCACTTGCCGGACGAACAAATCGACTCGCGGCTATTCGTGGAAGTGCGCGACCATCCCTTATTTTTGATCCCGCTCGCCGAGCGCAAGGCCTTGCTCGAGCGGATGTTCGCAGAGCGCAAAGAAAGCGCGCCGCCGCCGGCGTGGATGCTGCGCGGCACGCTCTCGCACAAGAGCCAACAAGTCTACGAAGCGTTGCTCACGAGTTACGCCGGCTCGCTCGAAGAAGTGCTCCGCCACGTCCAAGTCGAGCGCTACTTCATTTCGCGCCGTTATCGCGTGGGCGCGGTCACGCTCGGCCCACAGCTTTCGGTGGACGCAGGCGAGCGCCAAGTGACTGCCGATCGCAGCCTCGGCGCGCTGCCCTCGGCGCTGCAGTCGATGACGCTGTTCGAGGCTTTCGGCGAACTGGTCGACGCCGCGGGCGGCTTGCTCGAGTTTTCGGATCTCTTGAAGCGCCCGCTCGACGCCTTCAAGTACCTGCAAATCACGGCCGAAACCGGCGAGGTCGCGCTTCGTTCGCAGAACGTGCAGGTCAATTGCGTGATGCTCGCGAGCGGTAATGAAGTGCATTTGAACGCCTTCCGCGAACACCCGGAGTTCGAGAGCTTTCGCGGTCGCTTCGAGCTGATCCGCGCACCGTACCTGCTCAGCTGGCACGACGAACAACGCATCTACGATGCGCAAATCGCGTCCCAAGTGCAAAAGCACGTCGCGCCGCACGCGACGCGCATGGCGGCGATGTTCGCCGTGCTGACGCGCATGCGCCGGCCCAAATCCGATCGTTACGGAAAGCCGCTACAAGATCTGGTCACGGAGCTTACGGCGGTCGAAAAAATGGATCTGTATTCGACGGGCGCCGCGCCAACGCGGCTCGACGATGAATCCGGCAAGTTTTTACGAGCCGCGATCGGCGAAGTGTACAACGAGAGCGAGGCCTACCCGATCTACGAAGGGAGCATCGGCGCGAGTCCGCGCGAAATGCGCACCGTGCTGCTCGATGCCGCCCAAAATCCACGCTTCCAGTGCTTGTCGCCGTTCGCTGTTTTGAGCGAGCTCGATCGCTTGTGCGAGCGCACGGGTGAATACGCTTGGCTCGAAGAAGAGCGGCTCGCCGGCGGCTATCACGATCACGTGCTGTTCAGGAAAGTGCTGCACAGTCGCTTGCTCGACGCGTTCGAGGACGAATTCCGCGTCGCCAGCGGCCTGGTCGACGAAACCCGCTACAGCGATTTGTTCGATCGCTACGTGACGCACGTCAATTACTGGGTGAAGCGCGAGAAATTCAGGAACCCGCTCACCGGTCAATACGAAGAACCCGATGAACGCATGATGCGCGAAGTCGAAACACTACTGGGTTCGCCCGACAAACCCGAGGATCTGCGGCACGGCCTGATCAGCACGATCGCGGCCTGGGCGATCGATCATCCCGACGAGCCTCTGGACAATGCGCGCGTGTTCGCTTCACAGCTTCGTCGCTTGCGCGAGTCCGCCTTCGCGGAGCGGCGCACTGCGGTTGCGAAGCTGTGCCGGGATCTGGTGATTTTGCTCCGCGAAGAAGGCGCTGGGCTCAACGAGCAACGGCGCGTCGCCGCGCAAAAGACGCTCGACGCGCTCGAGTCTCGCTTCGGCTATCAGCGTAGCTCCGCGGCAGACGCAGCGGTCGCGCTGATGCGCGAGCGTTTCCAAGACATTTTGAATTGAGTTCTGGAAATCGAGTGAAGAGCGAAAGCGAAGCCTCGCGTGAGCTCGGGTTTCTTTCATTGCTCGCGCTCGGCATCAACGGCATCGTCGGAGTCGGCATTTTCTTCACGCCGAACCTGGTCGCGAGCGTCGTGCCGGGGCGGGCAGGGGTGCTCGCGTACCTATTGACGCTGGCTGCGTTGCTTCCGGTCGCGCTGACGTATGCGCGGCTCGGCGCGCGCTTCGAGCGCGACGGCGGTCCGTACGTTTGGGCACAGGCGGCGCTGGGCGAAAAAAGCGCGTTTTTGGTCGGCATTGCTTCGTATGCCTCGGCCGTGCTCTGCACTTCCGCGGTATTCGCCGGGCTCGGCGAATACACCGCGCCGCTGCTCGGCTTGGGCGCGCATCGGCAGCTCTTCGCGGTCGCTTCCGCAGCGGTGCTCGCGGCGATCGTGCTGAGCGGCTTGAAGCCGAGCGCATGGGTTTGGTCTTCGCTCACGGTGCTCAAGCTCTTGCCGCTCTTCGCACTCGTCGGCGTGTTCGCGCTCACTGCTCATCCGGCGTTCGAACCGAGTGCCGCCCCGCATGATTTTTCTTGGTCGCGCGCGGTGCTCTTGATCGTGTTCCCGATGCAAGGT
>DASYCL010000316.1:0-5206 GCA_036500245.1 Polyangiaceae bacterium
AAGCTCGGTAAGCGGATGTGTCTCGAGAGCGAGTACAACTTTGCATGCGAAGGCGAGAGCATGCAGCCGTACCCCTATGGCTTCACGCGCGATGCAACTGCTTGCAACGCCGATCGCGATGACGTCGTGAGTCCCGCCGGCACGTTGCGCGATCTGCGCGCGCCGAGCGGTTCGTACGAGCGTTGCGTGAGTCCGTTCGGCGTCGCGGATCTCGCGGGTAACCTCGAAGAGTTCGTGACCATCGACCGCAGCACGCCCGCGCGGCCGGCGATGAAAGGGTCGTATTGGCAGCCGGGTCGCAACTTCTGCCGCGCCGCGCAGACGGCCCACGACATGTATTACAACGGCACCGAGACCGGTTTCCGTTGCTGCTCCGACGCGCCGTCGCCGTAGCTGAGTGCGAACGAGTTGTAGTTGTAACTGATCATGCATCTCGTGTCTGAGATGTATTGGGCCCTGCGCGTAAGTCAGCGCTTGGCCGCTCGCGCGTCTGGCAAAGCGACGGGCGCCTGTTCACCCCTTCGTGACACCCGAAGGGGTGAACAGGCGCCAGTCCCGTCACTAAAAGCGCGAGTGGCCAAGCGCTGATTTCCGTGTAGGGCCCCAAAACATCGCAGAGATAGGCTGAACGATCAGGCTTTGGCGTCACTCAAGGGAACAAGCCTGGAGTCGTCAGTGCGGTGGACTCTTCGAAGCCGAGCATGAGATTGAGATTTTGAATGGCTTGCCCTGCGCCGCCCTTGACCAGATTGTCGAGCGCGCCGAACACGGTGACCCCACGCGTTTTTCCTACGAGGGGGCCCAAGGTAAGACCAATTTCTGCCCGATTCGAGCCTGCGACCGCGACGACTTCGGGCAAGCGTTGTTCGGGCACGCACACGAAGCGCTCGTTGCGATAAGTTCGAGCGGGCAAGGCGCGGAGCTCGGCTTCCGAGATTTCGGCGGGCACCAGGAAAAATGCGGTCGCGAAGATGCCGCGCGTGAGCGGGGCGCTGACCGGCACGAATTGGAGTGACAGTTCGCGCGCGCCGGCCGCGTGCAGTGTCTCGACGATCTCCGGCGCATGTTGATGTTCGAGCGGACGATAAGTGCGGAGATTGTGCGCACGGACCGGGTGATGCGTGGTCGGGCTCGGTGTTGCCCCGGCGCCGCTCGAGCCGGTGATGCCCACGACTTCGACCGAGCCTTCGAGTAGGCCCGCTTTGGCGAATGGCAAGAGCATCAGCTCGATCGTGGTCGCAAAGCAGCCGGCGGACGCGACGTAGCGCGCCTCTCGAATGCGCTCGCGATTGAGCTCGGGCAAGCCGTAGACGAACTCGGGCAAGAGTTCGGGCCGCGGGTGCGGCGAGCCGTAGTAGCGCGCGTAGCTGTCGACACTTTGCAAACGGAACGCGCCGGACATGTCGACGATGCGCGTGTTCGTGCCGCGCACGGCAAGGGCGACTTCGACGCTGGCCGCATGCGGCAAACCCATCAGCACGACATCGACTCCTTTTGCGGCTTCGGCGTGTGGCGGATTTTCGAAGCGCAGTGCAGTGAGCCCTTCGAGGTGCGGGTGCGCGCTGGCGATGGGCTCGCCCACATGATCGTTCGCGCACACGCGCACGACTTCAACGCCGGGGTGCTCGAGCAAGCGACGCAAGAGCTCGGCCCCGGCGAAACCAGAAGCGCCCCAAATTGCGACTTTCGCGCTCATTTTTTCAATGTAGCACTCAGCGTCGCGCCCACTCGGCGCCCGCGACGAAACGCTGAATTCCCGCCAAAACCAGGCCACGCGCGCGCCTGCGCGGCGCAAAGCTGACTTCGACTGGCGCGAAGCGATTCCACATCGCCGAACTCGCGACCGCGTGCGAAAGGTAGGCTTGGGTTTTTTGCGGCAGCTCGTGCAAGAAACCGCTCAGCACCACGCGCTCGAGGCCGTACAAGTTGAGCGCGCCGCCGACGCACGCAGCAAGCGAATCGAGCCCGTCGCGGAGCCAAGCGGGCAGGGGTTCGCGCTCGAGGTGGGCGCTGAGAGCGGCAACGTTTGCGTTCTTCTCGCCCGTTACTTCGCGCAAGCTTTGCAGCAAATAAGGCACGGCGATCAGGGTTTCGAGGCAGCCGCGATTGCCGCAACCGCAGGCGCGGTCGTTGCCGCGCTGGCGCGTGTGTCCGATTTCGCCCGTCACCGGCAATGGGCCGTCATAGGGGCGCTGGCCGAGCACGACCGCGCCGCCCACGCCGTCACCGACATCGACCAACAGGAAATCACCATGGTGCGCGCGCGCGTGGAGCTCGCCCAGGGCGAGCGCGCGTACTTCTTGAATCAGGGTGACCGGCGCGTTCAAAGTTCTGCCGACGATCTCGTGCAAATCGGCGGCCTCGAGCCAATGCAGGTTCGGCGAAAGCAGCACCTTGCCGAGCCGTTCGTCGACCATCGCGGGCACGCTGACCACGGCGCCCCATAGCGCCTGCACTGCCATGCGCCCGATGGCGCGGGCGAGCTCTTCGGTCCACTCCGCCTCGCTGTGCGGAGTCTGGAACGACTCGGTCCACACTTCGAGTTCGAGCGGCGCGAGCGGCCGCGCCGCGAGCGAAGTGCGCTCGACACCGAGCTCGACGATCAAGAGTCGATCCGGCGTCGCCGCCAAGCGCACGAGCTTTCCCGGTCGCCCGACGTTGCGTTCGCGCGCTTCGTCTTCCACCGTTTCGACGACGCCGGCCTCCAGCAATTCGTCGATGATTTTGCCAGCCGTCGGCTGACTCATGCCCGTGATTTTGGCTAGATCCGCGCGCGTCGCAAGCCCGAGCCGGAGTAACTCGTCGACCAGCGCGCGTTGATTGGTGAGCCTGAGGCTCGCTGGGATCGCGCGCATCACGAGCAGAGCATAGCCCTCGAATCGCCCTCGCGTCTCAATCGCTCAGCTTGATCGGGATCCAGAGCGTGCGCATCGTCGTCGCCGAACCTTCGCGTGTATAGCCCGCGAAGCCGTAGAGCACGTTCCACCAATGCCCGTTCGGTGTCTCCCCATAAGAGAACGCGGGAAAGATGTGGATCTCCCAGTCGAGCCCGTTTTTCAGCTTCTTCTCGTGGTAATAAACATTACCAACTAGCTGCGTCACTTCTTTGTCGTCGCTGAAGCGCCAGAACACGGGGAAGGCGACGGTCGCGCGCGACTTCGGCGAAGCAAAATCCCAGAAGAAGGGCGCGATCACGGTGTGAGTCTCGAGCGCGTTCCGCCCGATGTACAGCACCGGGTAAATGTTGGTCTGGAAGCCGCGCAGATCGGTTTCGTGCTGGAACAGCGGCGTGATCCAGGTGCTCTCGCTCACGCCAAAGCGCTTGAAGTGCCCAAAAAATGGGAACAACGCGTAGTTCGACTCGCGCGGGCTCGTGCGCTTGTAGAAGAACGGAAACAGCACCTTCTCGTCGAGCCCGATGTCGGGATCACGATACTGCCAGTAGAGCGGCGTGATCATGTCGAGCTCGGTGCGGCCGCGGTAGCGCGCGTAGAGCCAAGTCGCGAAGGTGCTTTCGCCTTTGTCGCCGCGCGCGGCGACGAACAACGGTGTCGCGAGCAGCCACGAATCGCCCTTGTAACCGTAATGAAAGAGCGGGAGGACCGTGGTGTGCCGTTCGTCTTGTCCCCACAAGCTGTAATACAGCGGGAACAAGTGAAACATGTCGAGCTTCTGCGTGTGGCGTCGGAAATACGGCCCCCACATGTCCGTCCAAGACAAGTCGCGATCGTTGTAGCGATAGTAGTGAAGTAAGGGCGGGATGATCTCGTACTTCGTCTTCAGGTTTTGCCCATAGAAGTAGAGCGGCGCGATCCCGAAATCGATGTCTTGCGCCGTGCGCATGTCGCAATGCGAGCCGCCGGTCCACGAACAAAACAAGGGCCCGACCATGCTGAAGCCGCCCTGGTCGTCGTGATTCGTGTAAGTGAGCAGCGGCGGGATCAGCGTGTAGCCGCCCGTTTTGCGCTTGCCGGTGAAGTAGAGCGGCGCGAGCCAATTGTCGTGCTCGCCGGGCGCCGTGCGATTCACGAATGGCCCGAGGATCGTCGTGCGCGAACCACTGGTCTTGTCGCGCAGATTCCAAAACAGTGGAAACAGGATGTCGTCTGCGCGTTCGGCGCTGCGCCGGTTGTAGTAGATGCCGCCGAAGAGCGAGGCGCGATCGAGCTCGAGTGGCTTGGTCCGCGACGGCATCGTGCGCTCGGCCCAAACCGGAAAGGCGAGCTTGAATTTGTATTTGCCGCTGAGCTCTTCGAAGTACGGCCCGTAGAAGTGATAGCGCGTGCTCTGTCCCTCGGCGCGGCCGGTCTCGGCTTGGTCGGGCTCGTTGTCCGAGCCGATCGCGTCGAAGGTCGGCTTCTTCAACTTCAGTGGTTCGTCGGGTAGCGAGGGCTCGCTGCCGGGCGCGCTCAGTGAATCGTCCGCGCCGGAAGCGGCGTGCATTTCCGGCGTACCCGGCGGAGGCGCTTCCTTCTTTTTCTTTTGGCCCTGTGGGGGCGGGCCGCCCATGCCACCGCCCGGCATCATGCCGCCGCCGCCCATGCCCGGCATGCCGCCACCGAACCCCTGCGCGTAAGCTTCAGCTGGAACGAGCAACGCGAACAGCGCAAGCGACGCGACGAGCGTTCGCATCAGTAGCCGAATCGAGCCCGAAGGAATGAAGCGCTTCGTGCTACCCGAGGGGGTCAGTCTCAATGGCTGCTCCCGAGAGTTTCCGCGGCGTCAAACGCAGAAACGATGCGCGCCACGGCGTCCGCTCGCGGGATCTGTTCCTGCGTGTGCGCGGCGAGATCCTTCAGCTGCACCTGATTCTGCTCGACCTCTGAGTCCCCGATCACGACGCAGAGACGCGCGTGCATGCCGTCCGCGCGCCGCAGCATGCTCTTCATCGAGTTGCCGCGTCCGTCGAGCACGGTGACGATGCTTTGTGCGCGCAGCTCGTGCGCCAGCGAGAGCGCCGCGAGCGTCGCGCGTTCACCCATTGGCGCGATGAAACAAGGCTGTCGCGCGGGCACGGTCTCATCGCCCAAGGCCAAGAGAATGCGATCGAGGCCCATGCCGCAGCCGATCGCCGGAATTTGCGGACCGCCCAGGCTCTTCAGCATGTTGTCGTAGCGCCCGCCGGCAATCAGCGTGTTCTGCGAGCCGAGCCCGCCCATGTTCGACTGAAACTCGAACACCGTGCGCGTGTAGTAATCGAGACCGC
>DASYCL010000317.1:0-2701 GCA_036500245.1 Polyangiaceae bacterium
AATCATACGGAATACGAGATCCACTCAAAAGAATAGAAATAATACGTCTACAATTCCGATATCCTCGAGCAAAACGGTGAGGCCATTTACGGCTCGCGCCCGTTCCGTACTTTCGGCGAAGGCCCAACGCAGGCGATCGAAGGGCAATTCACTGAAGGCAAGCGCTCGGGCTACGTGCCGGGCGACTATCGGTTCACGCAAAAGGGTGATGCCATTTACGCCTTCGCGCTGGCGCCGCCCGAAGACGGCAAGCTCAGCATCGCGTCGCTCGGCAGCGCACAGAGCCAAGAGGCGATCGCGCGAGTCAAACTACTCGGCGTGGGCCCAGTCGCGTTTCGGCGTGATGGGGATGCGCTCTCGGTCGAACTCGGCGCCGCGGCTGCACGGCCTTTGCCGGCAGTGCTCAAAATCCAATAAAATCCACGCGCTTCGTGATCCCCGGAGGGGGAAAGGCCTTCGTTAGTTTGAAACCGCGCGGCGCTGGCGGCGTACTTCGATCATGCGACAAGTCTTCATGGCTGTGGCCGTGCTCGTTTTTGCGGCAGGTTGCCACGACAGCGCTGCGAACGATCAACCCGCGGGCAGGCCGCCCGCTGCGCCCGAGCATACGCTTTCGACGCCAGCGGCCGCGACCTCGACCGTCAAGGTCGGCACCGATCCGGGACACGTCGGTTACGGCACGCCGCTCAGCGCCGAGCCGGGGCACGAGCTGGCTGCATTTGCGGCAGGTTGCTTTTGGGGTGTCGAAGACGCGTTCCGGCACGTGCCCGGCGTGACCGCCACGGCCGTCGGTTACACCGACGGTCACACGCCGAACCCGACGTACGAGCGCGTGTGCCAGCACGACACCGGTTACGCCGAAACCGTGCTCGTCGAGTTCGACCCGAAGCGCGTGAGCTATGATCGCTTGCTCGACATCTTCTTCGAGATCCACGACCCGACCACGCTCAATCGCCAAGGTCCGGACGACGGCGATCAATACCGCAGCGCGATTTTCACGAACGCGACGGCGCAAGATCGAGCCGCGCACGCCGCGCTCGGGCGCGCGCAGAAGAAACAGACGGACAAGATCGTGACCGAGATCGCGCCGCTAAAAACCTTCTACAAAGCCGAGGACTATCACCAGCAATATGCCGAGCGCACCGGCACGCACGGCTGCCCGATCCGGCAGTTTTCTAGCGAAGGTTCGGCTTCGCTGTGATCGCGGTTCAAGGTTCGGCTTCGCTGTGATCGCGGTTCAACGGGGCAAGTCCCCGAGTTCGTGGAGCACGCGTTCGGTGACGCGGCGGCGGACTGGGAGCAAATCCACGCCTGGGTTCTTACCGTCGAGCACGGTGGCGAAGAAGACGCGCCGCTCGCCCAGCTCCACGTAGCCGACGAACCAAGCGACTTGGCTCGGTTGCTCGGGCGGCCCCGCGGAGCCGGTCTTGCCGCGCAGCACGTAGTCGGGACTCACGTCGAGCGTGATCACGTCGCGCACGACGTCGAGCGTGTGCGCTTGGATCGGTAGTTTTTCGCCATCGAGCCGGCGCAAGAAATCGATTTGCTGTAGCGGCGTGATGCGGAGCGCGCCGCTGAGCCAGAAGAAATCGATTTTGCCCGCGATGTCGCGATTGCCGTAGTCGAGCCGGTTCACCCAGTCGTGCATTTGTGCTTCGCCGACTTTGCGCGCGATGGCCTGAAAGCACGGCACGCACGAGACCTGAATCGCGCTCCGTAGCGTGTGATCGCGATTCCAGTCGGGGTTTTGGTATGCTTTTCCGTCCCACGGCAGGACAGTGTCCGCGTCGCTCACGATGCCGGTTTCGAGCGCGATGATCGTGTTGGCGATCTTGAACGTGGAAGCCGGGATGTAGCCGCGTGCACAACGCTCTGCGTCGCTGCAGTAGAGTTTTTGATCGCGCGAATCGTAGAGCGCCATCGCGCCGCTCACGCCTTCGTCGGCGAGTGCTTTCTGCGCCGCGGGGAACGGCGTGAGTGCGTTGTTCGTGGCGACGGGCGCGGGCTCCGCGGCGCGCGACGCGGCCGTTCGCGCTGACGGAATCGCGAGCGCAGGCGGCGCTTCGGTCGCGTGGGCGGCGCAGCCGAGCGGCGCCGCGAGCAGTGCGAACAGAAAGAAGTGAGACGCGGACTTCATCGAGCCGATACTTCTCACACTCGCGTACATGCCGCACGTGCGAATTGTCGATTGCGAATCTTTATCGCGGCCCGATTTCTGTCACACTACGAGTATGCGATTCCTCGGCCCGAGGCGTGGTTCGCGCTTTGCCTGGATTTTAGCGGCGATCTTGCCCGCGTCGGCGTGCGCAACCGCGGTGGACAATTCCCCGAGTGGCAGCGACGCACTCGATACGACGAGCGGTTCGGGTGGCGACGTCGCGTCTGGCGGTGCATCGGGTAGCTCGACCGCGACGGGCGGCACCTTTGCCAGCACGGGCGGTACAGGCGGCTCGAGTGCGGGCGCGACCGGCAGCGCGGGCACATCGACGAACGCATTCGGCGGTAGCTCGGGCGTGGCGGGAAGCAGTGCGGGCGGCACGACCGGAGCGAGTGGTGCGGCAAACGGCGGCACCACGGGCAGCGCCGGCACCAACAGCGGGGGCACGACGAGCAGCGCGGGCAAAGGTGGCACCGGTAGCGGCGGCACTACGAGCACCGGCGGCACCAACAGCGGGGGCACGACGAGCAGCGCGGGCAAAGG
>DASYCL010000318.1:0-4561 GCA_036500245.1 Polyangiaceae bacterium
TCGAGCATGTCCCGGAATTTCTTTAGCTGGACCTTGGTCATCGTGTGGGACTCGACTAGCTGACAGTCTTACGAGAATGCCCGCGGTCTTTTGCGGGCCCGTTAAGATAGGGATCGGTTTTCCCTCAGTCAATAGCGATAGTGGGCCGGATTTCGCGCTCATCGGCCGCGGGCCATCGGCCCGCCACGCCGCGTCAATTCACAGGCCATCGCGGTAGGCGCGGATCGCGTTCACCACCGCGTCGGCGATCTTTTGCCGAAAGTCACCGGTGTTGAAGCGCGTTTCGCCGACCGGATTCGAGATGAACGAGGTCTCGAACAGCACGGCCGGCATACGCGCGCCCGCGAGCACGTAAAACCCTGCCCGCTTGATCCCTGAGTCGGGAATGTCGCCATAGCTCGGCGCGAGCGATGCGATTGCCGCGCGCTGGAGCAGCTCGGCAAAGTGACTCGAGCGCGCGCCGCCGCCTTCGCTGCGCCGAAACGCGGTCGCGAGTTCGGCCGCGGCTTCGGTCGAGGAATCGTTTTCGCGCGCGGCAACGCGCATCGACACGGCGTCCCGCGAATCGTCGAGTACGAAGGTCATCACACCGCGGCCCGCGCCGTCTTCGCTCGCGTTGCAATGAATCGAGACGAACAGATCGGCCTGGAACGCGTTCGCGCGCGCAGTGCGTTCGTCGAGCGCGACATAGTCGTCGCCGTCACGCGTGAGCAAGGTCGAAATGCCGAGCTCGCGCGCAATCAGCGGCGCCGCTCGATGCGCGATGTCGAGCGTGACGTCTTTTTCGCGCAGGCCACTCGGGCCGCTCGCGCCGGGATCGTGGCCGCCGTGGCCGGGATCGAGCACGACGCGGTGAATCGCGCGCGGGCCGTGGGCGGCTTCTTCGACGTGTTTCGGCGGCTCCTTCGAGACGTCGATGATCAAGCGAAAGGGCTCGGGCATGTAGAACACGCGCCGGTAGGCCATGCCGTTCAGGTCGAGCACCACGCGCGTTCGCGTCGCTTCCGCGCCGACGCGAACGCGCTCGACCAGCCCGCCCACGTCGAAGCTCTTTTGGCCGTGATAGCTGGCCGCGTCGATGTCGATGAAGAGCCGCGGATTTTTGCTGCCTTCGTCCAGAAACCCGACTTTGTATGTCGAAGGCCCGGTCACGAACACGACCACGCGCGCCGCATCTGGCGAACCGTAGCGCTCGATTTTGGTGACGCGCGCCGGCCCGTGCGCTTCCGCGACATTCGGCACGATGACGTCGTTTTGCGCGGAAGCGACCGACGAAGGCCCTGACGAGCCCCCGCTCGCGCTCGAAGACGCGACGGGCGCGGCTGCTTCTGCCAAGAGCCCGGCGAGCACGGTCGGCAGCGGGCGATAAGCGGTCAGCGTCGCGAGGATCGCTTCCGCGTGTTCCTTGCACCCGCGATCGGCGTCGGGTGCGTGTTCGGCGCGATACACCGCTTGGTACGTCGCGCTCGGATCCACGCGCAGCTCGCCTTCCAGCGTCGCTGCCGAAGTCAGCGCGGCGCAGCGCGAGGCTTTGTCGTCTTGCGCCGCTTGCCGGTAAAGTTCGATGGCTTCCAGCGCATCGGCTTCGCGATGATCGACGCGAAACACTCGTTGGCGCAGCGCGGCCGCGTCGAGCAGTCGCGCCGCGCCACTCGGGCCGCCAAGCTTTGCACCGTCGACGGCCCAAGCGTCTGCGCTCGCAACCGCATCGGGGCGCACCGGCAAGGGACCGACCGCGACGGACGCGACCGGACGCGCAGCGCCGTCGTGCGCGGCGGGCGGCGGCGCAGTTCTGCAGGCGCAAACGAGTGCAGCGAGCGCTTGCACGGATGCCCAGTGGCGCATGATGCTGAGAAAACGCATTCCGCTCGCCTTGCTCTTAGCGCGTGCCATGCGAATCGGCCAAAAGCCGAGCCTTTCCGTGCGTTGCGGAGCCCCGAGCGCGGGTGCTAGCCTCACAATCGTTACGAATGCCCGATCAACCCGGTAAAGGCACGCCGTCGTCGGAGCCGCTGAGTCTGGAAGACGCCGACCGGCTCGCCGAGAGCTTCACGCCGTTTTGGGAAGGTGACGAACCGGCCGCGCCCGCTCCGATACCGACCGCGCCGGCCGCGACCGTCACGGCTCCAATGCCGGCCGCGGCTCCAGTTGCCCCTGCGCCGATCCTCGCGCCCACTCCCGCGCCGCCCGCGGAGCCTGTCCCTGCCGCGAAGCCGCTGACGAAGCAAACGCTGCTCGGAATTGCCCCACCGGACCTCAGTGCGCTGGCTCCCAGCGCAGCGCCAGCACCAGCAGCCACACCAATGGAGGCGTTTCCCGAGCCCCCACCGCCTCCCGCGCCAATTCCTGCAGCGGCGCCGACCGCTACGCCGTTACTCCACAAGCAAACGTTGCTCGGCTTTTCGCCACCCCCGACAATCGCCGCGCAGGCGCCGGCACCGCCACCGGCTCCGGATCCAATCCCGGCACCGGCAGGACCAGCGCCGAATCAAGAAGTCCCCGGCTACGCCATCGCGTACACGCCGAAAGACGGTCCAAGCACCCCCGCGGTCGTGATCGCGCCCGAAGCGCAGGCGCCGCCGCCCAGAAAAAAACCGATGGCGCTCACGATGCCATCGCAGGCGCGTCAAGCGGCACCGGCTGCGCCGAGCACGCCGCTCGCGCAACCGAGCAGCGCGCTCGATGACTTGGACGACGTTTATCCACAGAAAAGGGGCAAGGGCGGGATCGTGCTCGCGGTGATCGCCGCGGCGCTCGTGCTCCTGGCCATTGTGGGAATCCGCGCGCTCGGCGGCGGCAGCGCGACTGACTCGGCCGCGAGTTCGCTCCCGTCTGCTGCGCCTCCCGTCGTGACGAGTGCGGCGGCTACGGCCGCGACGAATGCTCCCGCAACGAGCGCGACCGCGGCGGACACGACTCCGGCCGCGACGAACACGGCAACCCCAACCCCTGAAACCGCGGCCACCCCAGAGGCGACCGCGGCGCCCTCCGCCAGTGCCGAACAAGCGCCTACACCGGAGCCGACGAGTGCCCCCACTTCGAAAGCCGCGGCCCGACGTAACAAGGCGACGCGCATCACCGCAACGCCAAGAGTTGCGCCCGCGCCGCCAAAAGCCACACCAGCCCCGCGCGAACCCGCAACCGCATCGTTTCCGTCCGAGCCGAGCTCTCCGCCAGCCAAGTCCGGATCGGGCAAGGGTGTTATCGTGCGCGATACGCCGTTTTGATTGCCTATCTGCCCCCAGCGAACGCCACCTATTCTAAGCGATGATGAGAAACCTTAGGGCCCGCACCCTGCTCTGCCTTTCGCTCGCCTGCACTTCCGCGCTGATCCCCACACTCGCGGCCGCGGCTCCGCCCGCGCACGGCAGCGACGACGACGCCACGGTCGCGATGGCGCGCGAACGCTTCAAAGAAGGCGTCGCCTACTTCGATCAAAAGCAGTACGACAAAGCCCGCGCGGCCTTCGTTCAAGCGTACGCGCTGAAAAAACACCCCGCGGTCTTGCTCAATCTGGCGCAAAGCGAACTGCGGAGCAGTCACGAAGCGGACGCCGCCAAGCATTTTGCGGCTTACTTGCGCGAAGCGAAGGATGCGACCGACGCGGAGAAGCAAGCAGCCGAGGCCGGCCTCACCGCCGCCAAGGTCGCGGTGGCCGAAGTCGACGTGAGCATCGACGAGCGCGACGCGGAGATTTACGTGGACGGAAATCTCGAAGGCAACGCGCCGCTATCGAGTCCGCTCTACCTCGCGCCCGGCTCGCACACGATCGAAGCGCGCAAAGACGGCAAGACCGCGAGCCAGCAAGTGAACGCCGCTGTCGGCAAACACAGCGTGGTCGAGCTCGAGTTCGCGGCTAAGCCGAAACCTGCGCCCAAACCCGCCGCAGCCGCAGTGCCGTCTGATGAAGGGACGCCGCCGCCCGAAGAATCGGCGCCGGAAATGGCTGCGCCGAGCAGTGGCGGTCGCAAACCGTTCTTCAAGTGGCTGTTCACTTCGCCGGTTGGGTTGGTCGGCGTGGGTCTCACGGGCGTCGGGCTCGGTGGCGGCATCGGTTTCGCGGTCGCATCGAAGCAGAGCTACAACAACGCGGACTCGGTCGCGTCGCAGATCACGCAAACCGCGGCGCAGGACTCGGGCCAAGCCAATCCGAACACCGGCAGCTTGTGCCTGAATCCGACGTCGTGGTTGCAAGGCGTCAACTACATGAACCGCACGACGCCGCTCGCCGAACGCGCGAGCCAGTACAGCAACGCGTGCAGCAAATACCAAAACGACGTCCACAACGGCGACACGATGAAGACCGTCGCGACGGTCGGATTCGTCGTGGCGGGCGTGGCAGCGGTCGGCACCGTGGTTTACTACTTCGTCGATCCGAACGCGAAAAAGAGCGATAGCCAAGCCGCACGCCGTTCGCGGCCGAGTGTCGCACTCGTGCCGAGTTTTGGGTTTGGGGAACGCGGGCTGTCCTTGGTCGGCAGTTTCTGATTTCGGGAGCGCGCCTCAGCTCGTCGTCGCTGAGGTTCGCGGCCTACTCAGCCAAGCGCGGAACGTGCTGCGT
>DASYCL010000319.1:0-1856 GCA_036500245.1 Polyangiaceae bacterium
CGAAGTCAGCATGAAGTTTGCTCGGATTGAAGACGCCGATGCGGCACTCGCCGACTTCGCGCGCGAACCACTACCCTACGAGGCCGGATTCCTTACCGGGAAGGCCTTCCTCGCATACCGGAAACGAGGCGGAACCAAGCGCTCACCCATGCCCGACTTCTACGTGGGCGCCCACGCGATCGTTGGCGGTATGACGCTGCTCACCCGTGACGCATCCCGCTATCGGACGTACTTTCCCGCCCTGAACATCATTGCGCCTGCCTAATCTTGACGGGCGCAAGCGCTCGCGCCCCACAAACGAAACAGCGCGACCCAGCTCTCGCCGCATCGCGCCGCAAACGCAGCTTCAAATCTACTCAGCGCAAACTCAGCGCGCCGAGATAGTCCCGCTTCCCGATCGGCACGCCGTTGTGGCGCAAGATCGCGAAGCTGTGACTCAGGTGGAAGAAGAAGTTCGGCTGGGCGTGTTCGAGGAAGTAGTCAGCGCCGGCCATGGTTTTGCCTTCCCAGCGCGGCTGCGAAATCGTTTGCGTCGCGGCGCGCTCGAAGTCTTTCTCGCTGAAGCTCTCGAGGTAGCCGATCACGGAGCGGATCCGCGCGCGAATTTCGTCGAGTGTCTGCTCGGTGTCGGGGTGCTTCGGCGGCTCTTTGCCGGCGAGGCGCGAGGCGCCGAGTTTGGCCACATCACAGGTGGCTTGAATCTGCCGGACGAGCGGGAACTGATCCGGCGCGAGCCGGAAGTTCAGAAACACATTCGGATCGACCGATTTCTCTTTTGCAAAGGCCTCGGTTGCATCGAGCCATTTTTCGATTTGGCCGAGCATCTTCTTCATCTGCATGTACGACTGGTAATACATGGCTTCAGCCTACCTTTATTTCGCCGCCGGCGGCAGCGAGTAGAAATAGTACGTCGCTTCGTACGGCACGCGCGACTCGGTTTTGGATTTGGCGTGCGCGGCGTCGCAGCCGGCTTCGGGCGCTTTGCCGCCACTCGTGTCGAGGCGCTGCACGTGCATCACGTTCGCGAGTGCGCCCGGCCCTTTGCCGACGCTCGTGAGTAAGAGCCACGGGATCGATTGGCCGTCGGGCGCGTCGGCTTTGCCGGTCACGCTGCCGAGCACACTGCTGCCGTCCGGCGCTTGCCAGCTCGGACCCGCGGAGTGATGCGCGACCTTCTCACCCTTGTCGTTGAACAAGTCGGCTTCGGGGGCTTTGAGCTTCCACTCGAATGCTTTCTTGTCGGCCTTGGCGACGCACTCATAGATCTGCACGCCTTTGCCGCGCGCTTTGAGTACGAGCGTCGAGTTGAGCGGCACGTTGAGCTGCTCGGGTGTCTTTGGAAATTTGTCGGCTTGAGGCGCGAGCACGAGCGGCGATGCGTTGGCCGATGCCGCAGCGAGCGCGGCTGCGCTGTCACTCGCCGCGGGCGCAACGGAGGCGCTCGGCGCGGCAGTGGGCGCGTCGTTCGTTGGCGATTGCGCTTCTTTGCCGTTGCACGCCGCGCAAGCGAACAAAACCCAAAATCCAATTCGGTGACCAGACATGTCGAATCCTCCTCCGAGCGTGACCCATTTGTGGACGCTACACCGTCGCGCGCCGGCGAGCGTCGCCGAATTTGCGGCCCGCGCACTACCGACGACCGAGCGCCGCGTAGTTACAGGCATCACGAATGCCGGTCGTGTTCCAATTCGCCATGCAAATCGCTGCGGATCGTGAACGCCCGGAACTTAGAAGAGGAGTGAGGCATGCATCGCAAACAGTTCCTCGGCAGCCTGCTCGTGCTGCCGGTCGGCGTGTTCTTGGTCAATTGCTCGAGCTCGAGCGGCACTAGCGGCGCTACTGATTCGATCAACCCG
>DASYCL010000320.1:0-11932 GCA_036500245.1 Polyangiaceae bacterium
CGCGCAGAAGCGTTGCAGATTGCGGTCGTCATGAGCGGGTTTCGGGCGGGTAGTTTGCCGTGTGCGCTCCTATTCGTCGCGTGCGCGCCGGCGCTGTCGAGCTTCCAGCCCGCGCACCTGCCCGAGCCCGGACACATCCAAGCCGAGCTCGGAGCGGACGTCTCGGTCTCGATCGGCTCGGTCAACAGCATCGTTCGCGCTTCGGAGACGCTCGATAAAACCGCCGCCGAGCGCATGCTGACCGACGAAGAAAAGCGCGAAATCCTCACTGGTGGCGCGAACCTCGGCCTCGATCCGCCGGCGGTGATTCCGCACCTCGGTGTCGCCTATTCGCCGCTCGAGCATTGGGAGCTTGGCTTGCGTTTCGCCGCCAGTGGTTGGCGCGCGAGCGTGCGCCGTCAACTCTTGATGCAAGACGAGAGCGGCGTAGACGTGACGATCGGCGTCGGTTTTGGCCGCGCGATCTTCGATCCGCCGATCCACAGCGTGCTCTCGACACTCACGGTCGACGATTTCTCGCGTTGGACTTTGGAGTTTCCCGTCGCGATTGGCCAGCACGGCAGCTGGTATCGCTGGTGGGCGGGGCCGCGCTTTCTCTACGCGCACACCTCGCAAACGATGAGCCTCAACGTGCCGTACGACAACGTGAGCGTGACCGGCAGCATGAACGGCCACGCTTTGTACGTCGGTGGCTATGCGGGGCTCGCGTTCGGCTATCGAACCGTCTTTTTGGGGCCTGAATTCACCGCCGCCAAGCTCTTCGGCAGTGCCGAAGTGAGCGCGCTCGGCGAAACCCAAACTCTCGACATCGACAGCTTCGTGATTTATCCGGCGCTCGCGCTGATGGGGGAGTTTTGAGCGCGCGCGGCTCGGCTTCGCCGCTCGGCATCTGCGTGCGCATGAGCACGATCGTGCTCGCGGCGAGCCAGATTCAGGCCTCGTGCAACTATTCGCCGCCGCCGGTGATCAGTCAGGGCCAAGGTGCTGATTCGCTCGGCGAAGGCAAGCTCGCGCTTGCAGCGGAACTCGGTTACGGCACGGTTGCCTCGGGTTGGAACGCGTCGAACCTTTCGGATGTGGAGGTGAACAGCGCGGCGGTCGGCGTTGGTCGCGTGCGTTACGGCTTTGCGCCGGACCTCGACATTTCGCTGGTCGGTGGCGCGGGCCCACAAGGCACGATCGAAGCCGGACCGGAGTTGAAATGGCGTTTCGCGCGGCTCGCGCCGGACAGCGCAGTCGGCGCGCCCGGCTTTCACGCGGCGCTGATTTCCGGCATCGCCGCGGGGGATTCGCGCTTTCGCTACGATTTGAGTAACAACGCCGAGCCGCGCCATTTCTTCCTCGCGCCGTACACTGGCGTCACGGCGTCCGGCGGCGTCGAGGTCGTGCAGATGTTCACGGGCCTGCGCTTCGCGGCGAGTGAAACCTTCGGCACGGGGGTCGACGATCTGACGCTCTATCCGATTCTTGCTTTTGGGGTGGAGCTCAGGCCGACGCGCATGCTCACTTTTTACGCCGAGGGCGACGCGGCCGTCGGTATCACGACGCACGATCTCTCGGATACGGCGATGCTCGGCTATCCGAGCGTCGGCATGAGCCTCACGTTCGACACGAAGTGACGCTCGTTACTTCACGTACTCTGCGACGATGACCGCGGACGACGTGAGCTCCTCGATCGTCACGCTCAGTATGCCGTTTCGAATGGAGTAACTCGGCGTCATGTCGGCGGCTAGATCCGGCGACGCTAGCGTGACACTGAACGGCATTTGCGGGGATGGAAAGCTCACTGTGACACCCGTGTGCGGCACGAATCCTGCGGTATAGTCGTGGTTGATCACGTACAGCGCGAAGCGGGCGTCCGGCAACGCGACCAGACGCGTGCCGGCAGTCGGCAACGAGCTCTGAACGGTCGTGTCCGGGAGTTCTTGCGCCCCGCGGAACAGATCGCCGTGCGCGACGTAAAACGCGCGCAGCGCTTGAAACGAATCCATCATGCCGAGCGCGCTCGCGGTTTGCGTGTCGGTCGTGGTCGCGAGCGGCACGGCGAACCACATGCCGAGCGCACTCGTTTCGGCCAGAAACGCGCGCACATAGTCGACTCGCTCGCTTTGCGGCAGCGCGTAGTAGCGATTGATGCTGTCGGTCGGCCAATCCAAAAACAAAAGCAAGGGCACTTCCGCGCCCGACACGGCTGCCTGCACGCTCTTCGATTGCGCTTTCAAATTTTCGAGCGCACTCGCGAACGTCCCTGTGCCGGCGAAGTGCCCGTCAGTCGTGAGCGGAACCCAGTCGAAGCCTTTGGGGCCGGGGCCCTCGTGGTTGTAGTCGTACAGGCCGACGCTTTGAAAATCCACGAACGGAAAAATGCCGTTCGCGGTCACGAGGATCTCTTTGTTGTACTTCTGCCGCGCGTAGTTGCGCACGGTCGCGACGATTTGTTGAAAATAGACGTACGCCGGATACGTCGCGACGAAAGTGCCTGCGCTCGGATCGGTTCGATTCTGAATCGTGGTGCCCCACGCGACCTGGAGCGGGTTCGCGGCGCTGAGCGGCGCCGCAGTCGCGCCGATCCGCGCGAGATAGCCGCGATAGTCGAAGCCTGCGCCCGGATCGTTCGCGCTGCAATCGAGCTGGTCTGCGCTGGTCAGGTCGAAGTTCGCGAGCTCGCCCCCGTGGCGAATGCACAAAAACCGGCCGAAATCCGCGACGTGATGGTCGTCGAAGCCCTCGTCTCCGGCGTAGTTTGCGCCGATGAAGCTCGAGTTCACTTCGTCGAAGAACAGGCCGTCCACGCCGCCGTCGATTTGAAGCTCGGCGACATCGATCAAACGTTGGCGAAAGCCGGGGCTGGCGAGTGCACCGCGAAATGCGTTCGGTACGATTTCGTTGTGGGGCACCGGATTGTTCGCGGCGTCGCGCCCGACTTCGTCCGCGAAATCGCTTTCGCTCATTTCGTCTTGGAAGATCACCGACGCGGTGAGGCCGCCGACGAACGTGATGCCCTTTGCCTGGCACGCGCTCGGATAGCTGAAATCGTAATCCGACGCCTTCACGCCGTAGGTGTCCCATTGCGACCAAGTGCGTGGCACCAGATCGGGCACGAGCGATAGCACCTGCGGATCCTGCGCGTTGGTGCCGCTCTGACTGAATGCGGTGAAAGCGATCTTCGACAGATCCGCGCGGCCGAACGCGCTCGGATCGACGTTCACGCCGCTGGCCGTGACGCCGATCGCCGTCGAAACAGCGCCGCTATCGCCCGCTGCGCTGTTCGCGCCGGAAACGCCGGCACTACCGCCGTTCGCGCTGCCGCCGGAAGTAGTTCCAGCCGAGTTCGGCGAAGCGCTCGTGTGCGAACCGCCGCAAGCCGCGCAAATGACTAGTGACGCGAACACGCCGATTCGGCCGAAGCGAAGCATGGACCCGAGTCTAGCGTCGCGCGTGCACGGTTGCCACGCGTTCGCGCCGACTGTCGCAAACTGCGCCGGTCAGTGTTCGATGCGGCGCACGTGATTGTCGACGAATTCTTTCACGGTGCCCGAGAGATCGATTGCGGCACTGGCGGTGGCTTCGGAGATCGATTCCGCCTCTTGGCCGAGTCGATTTTCGAGGTTCAGAATCTTGCCCTCGAGCTCGTCCCATTTTTGGCGCGTGTCGAGGCTGAGCAAGTGGAGGTTGAGCTTCATCTGATCGCGCGCGGAAGCGAGCATCTCGAGCGGACGAGAAATGTCGAAATTCGAAGTCTTCATGGCTGCGCTTGCTGCACGATTTAGGCCAGCATTGCGCGGCAGTTTTCCGCGCGCGAAGTTCCGCGCCGGGGAACGCTCACCAAATCTCGCAGCGGTCGCTGTCGTTCGGCACGAGTGGGCCACCGACGGGGCAGGAGAATGCTTGGGCGAAGGCCGGTAGATTGCGAACCACGCCGTTGACGCGATACTTCGCCGGCGAGTGCACGTCGGCCGCGAGCTGCAGGGCCGCGGCTTCCGTGCTCATGCTTTCGCACCATAGCTGCGCGAACGACAAGAAGAACTGCTGTTCTGGACTGAACGCGCTCGAGTCTGACTTGCGTTTCGCATCGGCCTCGAACGCGGCGTACGCGAGCTTCATGCCGCCGAGATCGGCGATGTTTTCATTGAGCGTGACTTTGCCGTCGACGAAATGCCCCGGCACGGCTTCGTAGCCGTTGAACTGATCGACGAGGCACTGCGTGCGGCGTTCGAACTCGGCGGCCGTCGCGTCCGTCCACCAATTGGTGAGCATGCCGATGCCGTCGAAATGGCGCCCGTTGTCGTCGAAGCCGTGCGTCAGCTCGTGTCCGATCGTCGCGCCGAGCGCGCCGAAATTGAAGGCCGCGGGACGGCTCGAATTGAAAAACGGGTCTTGCAACACCGCGACGGGAATCGTGATGTCGTTCCTCACCGGCGAATAGAATGCGTTGGTGATCTCGGGTGAAGCCCAGAATTCGCTACGATCGACGGTTGCGCCGAGCTTTGCGCGCAGATCCTGAAGCCGTTCTGCGAAAACTGCGCCGACCAGGTCGAGGTAAAGGGAGCTGGAATCGAAGTTCGGCGCCGTGTTCGGCCAGACATCGGGGTAGCCGACTTTGGGTAGCAACAGGTCGGCCTTGTCCAGCGCGGCAGCGCGCGTCGCGTCGTCGAGCCACGAAACTTGGGTCAGGTTCTGTCGCATCGAGGCGCGCACGGTGTCGACCAATGCGCTCGCGTTCGGCCGTAAATCGCTCGGCACGAAGCTTTCCACGAAGTGGCGCGCTAGCACGAAGCTGAACGCGCCGCGTGTGGAGCTCAGGCAATCGAATTGATCGTGATCTTCGTTTGCAGGCGCGCCTTGCAGCACGCTTTCGTGAAAGTGAAATTCTTCGTCGATCAACGGCTTGTCGATGTAGCTCGCGTCCGCTTCGAGCACTCGCCAATCGAGGTATTCTCGAATCACCGAGAGCGGCGTGGTCGACAGCAGATCGGACAGCGCGGTCGCATATTCCTGCGACGGCAGGTTGACCGCGGGTACGTTGCCGAACTGGAATTGATTGAAGTAAGCCGCCCAATCGAACGAAGCTGATTGGGCCATCAAATCCGCGCTCGCTGTCGGGTTATACTCGGATACGACATCCATACTGTCGGGCTGACTCAGCTCGACGAGCGCCTGCTCGAAGGCGAAGACGTCTTCCGGCGCAATACTCGGGGCGCTCGACGTGCTCGCGGCAGCGGCTTGGAGCGCGGTCATGTGCGCTTCATATTCGGCTTTGAGCGATGCGTCTTCGTAAGACGAGGGCTCGGGCAAGCTGAAACCATCGCCGCCAATGGTGACGATGTAGTGGGTCGGATTGCCGGCGTCGATCTGCGGCGCGGCGGTGAACATCGCGCCGACGCCGGCTTGGTGCAGGGCCGAAAGCGCAGCCGGCAAATTGCCGAGCGTCGAAATGAAAGCGACGGCGCTGAGATCGTTGTTCAGCTTTCCCGAAGCCGTGCTTTGAGTCGCGTGCGCCGTCATGCAGCTCGCGTAGAACTGTTGCGCTTGATGCAGGTTTGGATCCGAGCTGTTCATCGCCTCGATCACGTCCGAGAAGTAGATTTGATCCCGCTCATCGCCGGTAAAAAAGCGTTCTTCGACGAAGCCGGCTGGGACTTGATGCTGCGCGATCCAGGTGCCGCACGCGTATTGATAGAAGTCCGCGCAGGGATCGACGCTATGGTCCAAATACGTCGGATCGAAGCCCGCTGGGCTATCCGTCTGGGTGGAGCTGCTGCCGCAGCCGCAGGCGACTAAGCCGAGCAGAGCAACCCATACCCAAGGAATGCGCTTCATCGGCTCCCGAAATTCCCTTGGCAGGCGTCCGGAAGCTTGGGGAACGAGTTCGACATTACGCTGCTGCACTCGATATTGTCCGTCGCGTCGATGCAGTCTTGCGTGTCACTGACGATGTAGGTCACTTGTTCGCACGGCAAATAGACCTGGAAGGAGAACTCGCACTCTTCGCGGAAGTCGGCGCGGTCACTCGACTGTGCGCACTCGGCGGTCTTGTCGCAGTAGGCGCGTTCGAAATCGTCGCACTGATCTTGGGTCGGCTTTTGCGACTCGGGCACGTTCGAGCCGCAGCCCTGAGCCAGCGCCGAATACGCCGCAAGGAGCACACCCCAGCATGTACATCGCTTAATAGAGTTCCGCGTCAAAGCCCCATCCGCATCTTGCCTGCTCGATTCTGGTTCGAACCCCGAGCCCCAATCAATCAGGCTTCCCGCGCGCAGTCAAACCCCCGTCTCGAATGCAAAAGAGGCGACCGGGCTCGTTTGAACTCGGTCGCCTCGGCCTACACAGGTGACTCTTACTTCACGACGACGTCTGGGTCCGTGATCATGAATGCGCACTCGTTCGGCGGCGCGACCCAGTTGATCACGTTGAACCAGAACTGCTTCGTTTGATAGAGCGTCTCGACCGATTGGAAGAAGCCCGCGGCGGTGCCCATTGCGGGCTCCCAGCAGGGGTTACCCTGATCCATCTGCATGTTCGAAGGCGTGCCGGTCGGGGTCCACTGGTTCGTGTAGATCACCCATTCGTCGCCGAACGACAGAATGCGGCCTTTGCCCATGTACTCGAGCGCGACGGCCATGTTGCCGCTGGTCACCGGATCTCTGGCGAGCACGGTCGCGCCCGCCGGAGCCGTCACGGGCCAACCGATGAACGCACCGACGTAGTTCAGATTCAAGGTCAGCTTCGACAGCTCCGCGTCCGTTTGGGGCGTGAACTGGACCGGCGTGGTGACGCCGGGTTGAGTGTGCGTGCTGCTGCCGCCGTTCCAGAACAGACAGTTCTTCAGATCGGTGCTGCCGCCCTTGTAGAACACGGGCACGGATTGGCCGCTTGCGGGTGCCGTCTCGTCGGCGGTGCCTTGGCTCGCGGCGCCGTAGTTGATGCCGGCAAAGCTCGTGAACTGGCTGCTCGCGTCGCGCTCGGGCGGCGTGCTGACGAAGCCGGTGATGGTGATGATGCCGCCGCCGGTGGTGGTCACCCAGCTTTGTATCGCTGCTTTTTCCGCATCACTGAGCGACCAAGTGAGCACGTTCGCGATCAGCAAGATGTCGTAGTTCGCGAGAAACGTGGCGTCGATCGTGGCTGGTTTCGTCGGCACGGTGGTGAGCGTTGCGGTGCCCATCGCGTTGGTGTTGAGCCAACTTTGGAATGCTTGGCTGTCCGGATCGTCCGCGGCCGAGGCCAGCGTGCCGAGCATGCCGAGACGCAAGCAGGTGCAGTTCTGGTTGTTCGCGTCGCAAGTCTGCTTGCGAACAGGCAGATCGCGCTTGTCGTTCGGGTCGGTGGTGCTGTCTCCGGTACCCGGACCGGTGATGATGCCGGTCGAGCCGCCGTTCGAAACGATGCCGGTCGTGCCGGCGCTGCCGGTTGCGTTGCCGTGTGAAGCGGTCGAACCGGTGTCGCTGGCGCCGGCACTGCACGCCATGCCCAGCAAGCTCGACGCGATGATTGCAAGCGAAGAAAAACCTAGTCTCATGCCTTGATTCCCGTGTGAAAGGGGGGCGCCGGGGCCCGTTCTGGAACCGGTTACGGATCGAACTTTCCAATCATGAAATAGAACTTCACCAAACGCCACGCGAGTCACAGCAAATTGCGACTTTTGGCCGCGCCGCGCCAGCTCCCGGGCCAAACTCGAGCGGCATATGTCGGAGAAAGTGAGACCGGAGCTCGCGGTGCGCGCCGCAAGTCCCGGCTGCTGACGGCGCGAATTTTCACCACTGCCGTGACTTGACTCACGGAAACGGCATCGAAACCGCGACCGAGCGAGCTTTCGCCTGTGGCTAGAGTTTACGAGACAAAGGCGGCTCTCTGTGGGGCAGTGATTTTTGCCCGAAAAAAGCTGAAATTTGTAGGAGCCGGTGGCCGTTGATTCCCTGTATCTTGAAGAGTCGAACATGACGGAGCGAAGGCGACCCAAGGGCTACATCGGGATCGATCACGAAACGATCGGTTCGGACATCTTGGCCGTGCTCAAGATCCTGCGCTTACCCGAGCAGATCCTGGGTGTCGAAGATGCGACTCGCCTGAGCAAGATCGAGTCCAAGGGTTGGTATCCGATCGACTTGATGCTCGACTTGATGGACAAACTCGATCGCGAAATCGGTCACTACGGCCTGTTGCGCATGGGACGCACGCTGTTCAATCTGTCGCACGAGGCGCGCGTCGGCAAAGTTGCGGACTCTGCGCGCGACATCGTCTACGGCATCGACGACATGTACCACTTCGCCAATCGCGGGCGCATGATCGGCGGCTGGCAAGTGCTGAAATTCGAGCCGGGCAACGCCGTGTTGGAGAAGACCACGCCGCATCACTGCATCATGGAACAAGGCATTTTATCCGCTGCGCTTGCGGCCGTCGGTTGTCCCGGCATCATCAGTCAATCGAAGTGCTTTCGCGAAGGCGCCGAGTGTTGCCACTTCGTCATCTCGTCGAGCTTCGCGGACGAGCGCTGGGACGGAAAGCCGCAAGAATAGCTCGACCGCGCGCACCCGTTGCGCCCTCGGACTCAAAGTCCCGCGGTGAATTCGCGACCGAACTCCGCCGGAGTCGGGCGATGCGCGGGCTCTTTGAGCGTGGCCGCGCGCAGTAGCTTGGCGATCGCGGCGGGGAAGGAGCGCAAACGCTCGGCGTCTTCGAATGGATCTTGGCGCATGTGCGCGATGATGCGATCGCGCTGATTGTCGAGTTCGTCGAAGAATGCGCGGCCCGTGGTCACGTTGTAAATCGTGCCCGCGAGCGCATAGACGTCCGAGCGCGGATCGAGCTCGACCGGGTCGAGCACTTGTTCGGGCGCGATGTAGCCCGCGGTGCCTGCCACGAAGCGACCGCCCGTGTCCGCCGGCACGCGGATCGCGCGCACCATGCCGAAGTCGATCAGTACCGACGAGAGCGGCTGAGTGCGCGCTGGATCGCGATGTTTCTGCGCGTCGAAGCGTTCGCCGCCCGCGAGCGGCACGCGCAGCCAAATGTTGGCCGGCTTGAGGTCGCGGTGCACCAGGCCCGCGCTGTGCAGCGCTGCGAGCCCGGCGCAAGAATCAAGCACGACTTGCCTGAGCTCGAAGAGCGACATCGGTTGCGCTGCGGCGTACTCCTTCAAATCCGCGCCAATCAAGTACTCCAGCACCAAAAACGGCATCTCGCTCTCGACGCCGCGATCGATGATGTTGGCGACGTTCGGGTGATAGAGCCCGGCGAGCGCGCGCGCCTCTTCCACGAACGAAGCCAGGATGCCTTCGCGTTCGGTGTCGGTCGCGTTCGAGAGCGCTTCGGCTTTGGGGATCTTGAGCACGAACAAGCGATCCGCGCCGGGCTTGCGCACGAGCCAGACCGAGCCGATGCCGCCTTCACCCAAGGCCTTCACGAGCTCGTAGCCTTGAATCAGCTTCGGCTCTTGTTTTTTGGGTTTGGGTGGGGGCGGCGGAGTGCGGCGAATCGCCGAGCGCACTGCGCCTTCGAGCAACGCGGACGCGACCGGCCCGAGCGACGCAAACCAAACGTCGAGCAGCGAGAGCTCGCGAGCGCGAATCGCGCGTGCCACGAGTCCGGCGATGCGCGGCGCATTCTCGGTCGCGATGCGCGTCAGTGAATCCTCGAGATCGGCTTGATTGGTCGGGTGCAAGGCTTTCACCGGATCGGCGAGCGCCGCTTGCAGCCGCTCTCCGGCCAGCACCAATTGCAGGCACATTTCCTCGATGTTCGGCTTCGGCCCGGCCGCTTCCTTGAACGCTTCGAGCGCTTGGCCGAGGCCGAGCAGCGCGGCCGAAAGCTCGGTGTCTTGTGCGTGCAGCGAAGTGAGCGCTTCGCGCGCAGCGGGTCCCCACTCGCCGTCCGCGCTGCCGCTCGAAACCGCGGTGCGTAGCACTTCGGCGCGTTCGCAGCACAGCGCGAGCGCGCCGGGCGCCATCATCGGCAGCGACGTTGCGAGTTGTAAGAGCATCGCGGGGCGATCGATCACGAGCGCCCACCACGCCGCGAACGGCCCGAGCCACTCCACGTCGTCGACTTCGCCGAGGGCGGTGCCGCGCGTGGTGTCGACCAAGCGCCACAGTAGCGTGCTCAAGGCGCCGGTGAGCGGCGGTGGCAATTCGCGCGAGCCGTCGGCGAGGCCCTGAACTTTTCTGAGCCAGTGACACGTATCGTGAGCGGTCGGGCCGCGGCCGGGACCGAGCCCGGCGTCTTCACCGCAGGCGTCGAGCGCGTAGCCGCCGAGCCGGATCGCGAGCACCTCGAGCGGCAAAACGCCTTTGCTGTCGCCCTCGGTTTGTCGGCGTTCTTTGACCAAATCCAGGATTTCCGCGGGCGCGCTGGCAATCAGCTTCCAGGTCTCGGCCAAATCCGGTTCTTCGATCGGCACACCCTCGGGGCGCGTGGCGAGCATCGGTCCCCAAAGCCTGAGCGCGAACGCGCGCGCCGAGCCTTCGAGTGCGTTGATCGCCGCGGCGCGCTGGCGGAGTCGCGCACTTTTGTCGATCGCGATGCGGCGCGCTTCGCTGAACGTGGCGTGGAGTGCGGTCGCGAAACGGGCCGCGCGCGCGTCGGCTTCTTCGTCGTCGTACTGCGCGGCGATGCGGATCAGATTTTCGAGGCCGAGCTCGATGTCGAGCGGATCGCGCTCTGCGCCGTCGACGGCATCGGTGACCGCGGTGACTTCGATCCAGCGCCGTGATTCATCGAGCGAGCTCGGTCGCGCGCTCCAAGCGAGCTCGCGCAAAGCGCGCAGCGGCGCCTCGATTTCGGGCAGCTTTTGCCCGCGCCGCCAAATCGTCGCCAAGCCGCGCGCGAGCGAGCGAGCGGCGATCGCTCCGCCGTCACCGTTGAGGATGCGTTTCGCCACGCGATCCCAAATCGCGCGCCGCTCGAAGAACAGATACGGCGTCGCCACGGCGACCGCGGCGAGCGCCCAGGTCTCTTCTTCGGGCGCGTCCAAAATCGCGATCAATTGGCTCTGCAGAAACTTCAGGCGATCGGCGGGCAGGGATGCAAACGCGGTCATCGCGCGTTGGCGAAGCAGTTGAGATTCACCGAGCACCCAGTCGAGCAAGGTGCCCTCGAGTTGCTCCATTTGGCCCGTCAAACGGCCGAGCGCGCGCGCCGCGTGCACCCAAACCAAAGGTTCTGGGTGAAGCAAGAGCGGTTGCAATACTTGCAGCGCGCGGCCGACCAACTCCGGGTCGGTCAGTGCGGCCAGTCCCGAGACGGTGACTTCGAGACAACGCGCCGCGAGCACGCGGCCGCGCAGCGTGCCGCGCGCGGGCGAGCGGATCAGCTCTTCGAAATTCTCGGGCGAGCTCCAGAGCCAGCGCCCGAGCGCCGGCAATTCGAGCGCGCTCGCGCCGGCCTCCCAAATCAAGATCTCGAGCCGCGCGCGCGCCTCGGCATTTTCGGGCGCGCCGAGCGCCGCGCCCGAGCCGAGCAGCGGTACGCAGGCGAGCGCGTCGACGAGCGGCCCTTCGATCACGCGATCTCGCGCGACCGCCGCCACGCGATCGCCGAAATCGGGAACCTTGGCCGCGCTTTCGAGCAGTTTGGCGAGCGCGATGTCACGGCGCCAAACGCTCGAATAGCACCACAAGAGCAAGAGCCCGCCGCTCTCTTCCGCGAAGCGTTTGCCGAGCGCGGCCACGCCGCCTTCGTCATGCGTTTGCGCGGGCAGCTCGTGCGCGAGCAAATCGGCGGCAGCGCGCACTGCTTCGGGCAGCTCGAGCTCGTCGTGCGGCTCCCGAATGCCGCGCACGCGCGTGCGCCAACGATCGCGCACCGCCTCTTCGAACTCGGGTCGTCCAGCGAGCGAGTTGGTGAGTGTCGAGAACGCCTCTTCTGCTTGTGCGGAAAGCATCGCCAACCGCACAGGTTAGCCCAGGCTCTCTCTCGGCCGAAAGAAACTCGGAAT
>DASYCL010000321.1:0-1834 GCA_036500245.1 Polyangiaceae bacterium
CGCCCACGGGCGGCGTCGTGTTCGATTTGGATTTGGTGGTGGTGACGCGCAAAGGCCTATCACCGACCGCGTCGCGCATCGCGATCGGCGAGCGTACGCTGTTCGAAAAGCGCTTCTTCCGCGAGGCCGCCGGGCTGCCGATGGATGTCGTGACGGGCACGCTCGCGAATTTCGTCGAGACGACCGATCCACTGGTGCAGCGCGGCGCCCAGCTCTTCTTCAACGAAACCTTCGGCGGCAATGGTCGCACCTGCGGCACTTGCCACCGCATGAACGACAATCTGACCATCGACAGCGCCTTCATCGCCACATTGGCCGCGAACGATCCGCTGTTCGTGAACGAGACGAATCCCGCGCTGACGCAGCTCGAAGATGCGCGTTTCCTGCGCAGCCGCGCGTTGTTCCTGGAGAACACGGACGGCTTTGCGGACCCGACTCACGGATTCACCGATCGCTCGGCGAATCACACCTTCGCGCTCGGCACGACGCTCGACTTCATCAATCAAGCGTTCTTCGGCTATCCCTCGTCGCCGCCACGAGCGCGGCTCGGTTGGGGCGGCGATGGCGCGCCGGCGGATGGCTCGCTGCATGCGTTCGCGCTCGGCGCGATCACGCAACACCTGACCAAACGCTTGAACCGCGTGCCCGGCGTCGATTTCCGTATTCCCAGCCAAGCCGAGCTCGACGCGCTCGAGGCGTTTCAGCTCTTCACGGGTCGCCAGCACTCACCGGACGTGACCTTGCTCGGTTTCCGTGACGCCTCGGCGATGCGCGGTCAAGCACTCGCGACCTCGCAAACGAGCGGCGGAAAATGCGCGTCGTGTCACTTCGAATTGCAGCAATTCACGCCGAATTTGAACGAAAATTTCAACATCGGCACGGACGAGCGTGTGACTGATTTGCCGCCCGATGACGGCTTCCGTCAGCCGCTGCAAACGCCGATCAATCAGTTCATCCCGAACACGGGCACGCCCGGCGCGAAGCTGTTCAACGTCGCGCCTTTGATCGAAGCCGCGGACACCGCGCCGTTCTTCCACAACAACTCGGCCGCGACGATCGAAGACGCCGTCGCCCACTACACGAGCCCGTTCTTCAACAACTCGCCCGGCGCGACGCTCGTGAACGGCATCTCGCTCACGAACGACCAAGTGCAAGACATCGCGAATTTCCTGCGCGAGTTGAACGCGCTCGAAAACATTCGCCAAGTGCGAAAGCGCATGCAGTTCGTGCACGACAATCGCTCGACTGGCAACACCACGATCCTCACCCTGGCGCAACGCGACAGCCAAGACGCGATCAACGATTTGCAGCAAAAGAGCCTGAATTTGGCCGCGCAAAACGATCTCGCCAACGTACGCCAAACGCTGGTCATCGCCGAAGCGCAGCCGGACGCGAATCGCCCCGCCTACCTCGACAACGCACTCACCTACCTCACCCTCGCGGAAAACGAGATCCTGAGCGCCAACCCAAATAACGAATTCATCGTGCGCTGAAGACCAGTCACGAAATGATTTCTAAAAACTAAGGACCCCGGCGCGCAGTCTTCGAACCGCCTTCGAATAAAGTCCACTCGTTGATCACGATGTAGCCGTCCTTTGCTGCGACGACGAAGCGAAGGTCGTGCTCGTGCACCATGGTGCCGGGCCGATGATCGTGTGCCTCGAGCCAGCCGCTCGCGCGTTTCACGAACAAGCCGACCTTGTTGACCTGCGCGAAGCAGCCAATTTCGCCGAACGCTTTCACTTGTCGGAGCAGGCGCTCGACGGGCTCGGCGAAATTCAGCTCGCGTTCGCTGCGCGCCCAGCGTGGCCAGTAGCTGCCCGGTCCCTGCGGG
>DASYCL010000322.1:0-4384 GCA_036500245.1 Polyangiaceae bacterium
GCGAATCCGCAACATCGATTCGCGCGCCGTAGCACTATCCTGGCGCGAGGGCTCGAGCTCCGGCAAGCTCTAACGCGCGCGTGACCGACACGCCGTGAAAAGAAAATTCGATGCGTCGCCCCCTCGTTCTCAATGGTTTCATGGCCACGGGCAAGACTACGATTGGCGCTGCGGTCGCGCGCGCCGCGGATCGCCCCTTCATCGATCTCGATCAAATGGTCGAGACCGAAGCCGGAGTCAGCGTCGAAACTCTGTTTGCGACGCGCGGTGAGTCCGCCTTTCGTGGGCTCGAAAGCGCGTGCCTCACGCGCGTGCTCGATGAGGCCGAAGGCTCCGCGGAAGCGCCCGTGATTGCGGTCGGCGGCGGTGCCCTTATGGCGCGCGAACTCCGACTGCGCGCGCTCGACGAATGCGTCGTCGTCACGCTCGAAGCGTCGCCGGCAGAGCTCGTGCGACGCGCGCAAAAACAGGGGCCGCGTCCGCTGCTTGCTGGTGCCGATCCCGACAAACGCGTGCGCGAGCTCCTCGGTTTGCGAGCTTGTGCCTACGCCGAGGCCCACGCGCGGATTTCCTGCGAGGCTTCGCCGGAACAAGTCGCGGAGCGCGTGCGCGAGGTGTGGCTGCGCGACGAGCTCGCCGTCGCCGTGGGTGAAGCCTCGTACGCAGTGCAAATCAGCCGTGGAATCCTGGGCGAACGCGCCGCGGCGCATTTGGGCCAACGCCCGGTGTGCGTCCTGGTGTCCGATCGCAACGTCGCCGCGCTTCACGGGCGCGCGCTCGAACGCGCGCTCAGCGCGACGAACTCACGAATCATTCGCATCGATTTCGAGCCGGGTGAGGCGCACAAGAACGTCGCTTCGGTGGAGAATGTGTGGCGCGCTGCGCTCGAAGGCTCGGCTGATCGACAAGCCGTATTCATCGGTTTCGGCGGCGGCGTGGTGACGGACATGACCGGCTTTGCCGCGGCTACATACATGCGCGGCGTGCGTTGGATCTGCATCCCGACCACGCTACTCGCGATGGTGGACGCGTCGGTCGGCGGGAAAACCGGCGTCGATCTCACGACCGCGAAGAACGCGGTCGGCGCGTTCTGGCAACCGAGCGCGGTGATCTGCGACATCGATTTGCTGGCCAGCGAATCACGGCGCGGCTTCGTGAGCGGTTTGGCAGAGGTCGTAAAAACCGCCGTGATCGGCGATCCGGAGCTATTCGAGTTGCTCGAGCGAGACGTGGAACGTGTCGCTACGCGCGATCCGGATCTGTGCGTCGAGCTCGTGCGCCGCTCGATTCGCGTGAAAGCGCGCGTCGTCAGTTTCGACGAGCGAGAAAGCGGCATGCGCGCCGTCTTGAACCTCGGGCACACGGTCGGTCACGCGCTCGAAGCCGAAGCCGGCTATTCGAGGCTCACTCACGGCGAGGCCGTCAGCCTCGGACTGGTTGCGGCGTTGAAGCTAGGCGAAGTGCTCGGACAGACGCCATCCGAGCTGAGCCGGCGCACGCTCGAGCTATTGAGGCGCCTCGGCTTGCCGATCGAGCTCGACGGTCGCGCGCTCCAGGCCGCGGCAAAGCTCATCGGTCACGACAAGAAACGCGCAGGATCTTCGGTTCGCTTCGTATTTGCGCGCGAGCTCGGCCGCGTGGAAGCACAGCCGATTGCGCTGGCCGATTTGGCGGCACATGTAGTTGCACTGGCGAACTAAACTCGCTTTTCGCGGCAAATCTTTACTTCAGTAAGCGACCGACTGCACATTCTTGGCGCCATTCGAAGCGGCTCGGTAGACTTCTGTCAACGTGCGCGTGCCCGTCGTCGCTGGCCGCGCTCCGAGGTTTTAATGCCCAGCTTCAAATCCATGCTTACCGCCTGCTCGTTGCTGATTGGCGCGGCACTCTTCACGCCGAGCTGCGCCGACAACAACAGTTCGTTGTTCATCGTAGGGGTGATGGACCTCGCGCAAGCCTCGTGCATCGCGATGCCGCAGAACACCGGGCCCTTCCTCGCAGCGGGCACGCTCGATACCGCGTTCGCGTCGGGCTACACGGCTGTTCTTTTGGTTGGTAACCAAATGACGCAGCAGGGCTCGATGGAACAGCTCCGGACGGAGACTTCACGCGTCACCCTGCGCGGCGCAGAGGTGGACCTCACGACACTTGACGGCCATGCCATCGACGTCCCGGGCGCGCAAAGTACATTCTCGACGGTTGGAACAGGGTTCGTCGACCCTGCCGCCGGTACTGCCCCCTCTTACGCAACGGTGGCCGTGAATGTCATTCCACCTGGGTTGAGCAACCTGCCACCGCAGGTTCTAGCCAAAATCAGGGTTTTTGGTGAAACTCTGGGCGGCACATCGATCACCTCGAGCGAGCTCGATTTTCCGATCACGGTCTGCGACGGTTGCTTGGTCGTATATGACACGCCGGACGCGACCCAGGCCGCCGGAGCGCCATTCATGTGCGCAACTGCCGCCGCCAGCAGCACGCAAACGACAACAGCCGCGCCGTGCATTACCGGCCAAGACCAGACATTCTCCTGCACGCTCTGCTCTGCCGCTTACGCGCTGTGCAGGGATCCTTGTCAGAATCCCACCTTTAGCAGCAGTACGAACTGCGCGCCTACGCCGTAGCTTCCTCTCGCTGAGCCACGGCCGATGCGTGTCGTTCTAGCCGTCACTGCGACGCTGACATCGTTGCTCGTTGCTGGTCCGGCGCGTGCCGATCCCGAATGGAACGTCGCGGCGCAAACCTCGCTGTGCGGTCTGGGCACTGACGGCAGAATCTGGCAAAAAACAGGGTTTTGCGGCGCTGTTCGCGCGGACGTCTTGTTCGGGCGCGAGCGCAACGCCGACTTCGCACTCGGCCCGTACGTGAACATCGGCACCGCGAAATTTTCCGACTTACGGCTCGGCGGCGGCCTCACGTTGCTCGTTCCCACACTCGAGGGTGATTTTCCGATTTTGCTCTCGGCCGGCGCGCTGACGAGCAATGGCGACGACGTGCGTGTCAGCAGCGAATTGTTCTTCGGTCTTCGCAGTCACAATTTTCACGGCCACTACGCGATGGCGAGTGGCTTCGTCGTCGGAGCCGATCGCGGCGTGGCAGGCGATCGCGCCACGACAACTTACGTCGGTGTTCAGGTCGACGGCTTGTGGCTCGCGCTACCGTTCATTCTCGGTTACGAGTGGCTTCACGGGGCTCCCGACCCCGGAGACTGAGCCGCGCGAAGCGGCGTTTTCCGCGCGCTTCTTCTTCAGGGATCCAAGCCGGGGCCGAAGTCGAATTCGACCTCGGTTTCGTCGAGATTCGGCTTCTCTTCGCTAGGTCGAGCAGCCAAAGTCTCTGCCGAATCAGTCTCCAGCGCGGCATCGATTCTCGCGACAAGCCCACTCAGCATCTCGCGTGCACGTTGCTCCGAGCGAACCCGACGACTGCGCTCATCTTCAAGATCGTGTGCCAGAGAGAGCGCAGCGAGCAAGAGCGACTGCGGCGAGATGGCTTTTCCTGGCGCGGTCAGCTTCCGCAACCGATCGTCGACAACGTCAGCAAGACGGTGCAAGTCCGCTTCTTCCGCGGTCGCAACGACGCGGTAGGTCTGCCCGCCAACACGGAGCTCGACCGGACCTTTTGGCATCGACGGCGACGCTAGCATTCCAAAGCCGCGATGGAAATGCTCGCCGGCGCAATTCGCCAGCCAGTATGCCGTTTCGCCTCGGATCCACCATTCGAGCCCAGGTTTTCCACATCTATCGCACAACCGAATGGCGCGAGCCGCAGTGGACGGCTCAACGAAGCAGCCGAATCGCGAACTCACACAGTGAGCGCTGAAGGTCGTCGTTCGAGCTTCGCGCTGAAAGCTCGTTCCTGCTCAAGGCGTCGAACACCGCAGCAACGGCGATCAGCCGTGACTTCTCGGCGAGGCCGGGCAACGGGCTCTGCGCTCCGCTCTCTTGCTCGAGCAATTTCATCAGGCACTGGCCCAACGTGGAGACTTCGCGCGGGGCTTCGACGCGCAGTGCCAGCGCTGCGAGGCTGTAGTCCGCAGCTAGGTTTTCGACCCAGATTCGCGCCAGTGTGCGAATCCGCTCAATCGGAGTCCGGACTGTTCCAAGCGCGGACTCCGCACGAGCGAGCAGATCTCGGCACACGCGCGCGCTGATCGAATCGAGCGCGTGTGGAACGTCATCGAAGTACTCGTAAAATGTGTTCCGACCGATGCCTGCGTATTCGACGATGTTGGCGACACTGAGCTCCCTGGCCTGAGCAGCCAAAGCCGCGATCGCAGTAGTGACGCGCACCTGTTGAGCCGCTTGCCGCTCGTGCCGGCTCAATGTGCGGTCGTATAGCCCTCGCTTCGGAGCCAGCTCCTGCTGCGCCTGCGCCGACTTCATCA
>DASYCL010000323.1:0-4521 GCA_036500245.1 Polyangiaceae bacterium
CAAATCGCTCTTGCCGAACGTCTATCATTCGAAGGCCCAATGACGATCCTCGCCAAACCGGTTTTCCCCGTCGCGCTTTTGCTCGAAGGGCGCGCGTGCCTCGTGGTCGGTTCGGAGCCCGAGTCGCTCGCGCGTACTCGCGCGTTGCTCGAAGCGGGCGCGCGACCCAGCGTCGTTTGCCTCGCGCCGAGTGACGAGCTTTGCGCGCTCGCACAGCGCGGCGCAATCGCGCTCCACGATCGCGAATTTGCGGACGCGGATTTGGACGACCAATGGCTCGCCGTCTTGGTCGACCGGGACCCCGAGCTCGCGACGCGCATGGCCGCTCTCGCCGAAGCGCGGCGCGTCTTCTTCTGCGCCGTCGACCAACCGGAGCGCAATAGCTACGCGCACATGGCGCAGGCTCGGGCTGGCCTCGTCACGCTTGCGATCAGCACCGCCGGCCAAGCGCCGGCACTCGGACGGCGCCTGCGCGAAGAGCTGGAGCGCATGACGAAGCAGGCCAATTTGGCCGCATTTGCTGAGCAACTCGCCGAATTGCGCGCGCGCACGCCGTCGGCGGATCGCCGCGCAGTGCTCGGCGCGGCCGTCGCAAACGTGCGTTTCAGCGGCGAGCTCGAGCTCGAGAAATAGCTCGACCGTCGAGGCGTTTCAGCGCGCGCGCGCCGGGCGGAGCGAAATACCGCTCACCAGGATGTCGACCGCGCGCTTCAAGAGCGCGTCATCCACGCGCATTTTTTTTATCGTGGAGCGCACGTGGATCATGCCGCCGAGCAAGTCGAGCACCAAACCGAGATCGGTACCCCGCCGCACTTCACCACGATCGACGGCTGCTTCGAGTAGACGCGCGAGCTGCGCTTGACGCCGCGCTTGAAGTTTCGCCGCGATGCGCGCGAGCTCGGGCTCCGGCTCGTCGAGCAGGCGCAAGCGGAGCAGGCTCTGGGCTTCGACGGAGCGCGTGATTTTGAACATGCGCCGCGCGAGCGTCAGTAAATCCCCGTGCAGCGAACCGGTCGAAGCTTCGAGCTCGAATGCGTCCACGATCGACTCGAGCGCGGCGTGTACCAGCGCCGCCTTGGTCGGCCAGCGACGATACAGCGTCGTTTTGTTGACGCGCGCGCGCAGCGCGACGCTTTCGACCGAGAGCGCGCCGTAATCCGCCACCGCCAGTTCCTCCAGCGTGGCACGGTAAATCGCGCGCTCGCGCCGCGCAGGGCGTTTTTGGCTGTGGCGGGGTTGCTGACGTGGCGTCGCGGCCATGGCTATCGAACCGTGGCTTGCAGTTTGCCACGCTCGGCCCTAACGCGAAAATGAAATGCAACAAGTAGTTGCATTTCGTTCGAGCTCCTCTAGATTGGGCGGCGATGAAATCGGCGCTCGCGCTCGCGCTCACGCTTCGAAGAGCTTCGGCGGCGCGCTCGGCGTGCGCTTCGGCTCTTGTCGTGGTGACAATGTTGTGCGCGGCGCCTGCTCGAGCAATTCAACCGCTCGCCCTTTTCGTCCAAGCTTCGACCGAAGCCAATGCGGATTTGCAGATCGCGCGCTCCACCAGTATCCAACGCGATGCCGAAGCCGATCGTTCGACCGGCTTGCTCTTGCCGTCATTTACCGCGCAAGGCACTTACACGCGCAATCAGTACGAAGTTGCATTTCCGGCCGGCGCCTTGATGATGGGCGCGAGCGGCACGATCGTGATTTTGCCGCAAAATCAGCTGGACGGTAGTTTACAGCTCAGCGTCCCGATTTTGGACGTCGGCGCGTGGGAACGGCGCAGCGCCGCGCGCGCGGTGCTCGAAGGCTCGAAGTCAGACATTGAAAACATGCGCGCGGACGTCGCGCGCCGGGTCACGCGCGCCTATTTTCAACTCATCGCGAACGAGGCGCTGCTCGTGGCGGCACAGAAAGCGCTCGACGTATCGCGCGCCAACGAAACATTGGTGAACGATCGTAAAGGCGGTGGCACCGCGACGGAGCTCGACGTACAACGCGCCAACGCGGACGTCGCACGCGCCGAACAGGATCTTTCCGCGGCGACTTTCGCGGTTGTTACTGGCCGTCGTTCGCTCGAGAGCTTGAGCGGGCTCACGCCGGAACCCGCCAGCCAATTCCCGATCGACGATTTGCACGAGGAAGCCTCGCTCGAACGTTGGCTCTCGCACTCGGCTGAATTGCCCGCCGTGAAGAGCGCGCAAAGCGCGGAGCGATCAGCGGATGCGAGCGTAAATGCCGCGAAATCAGCCTGGCTGCCGACGGTGAGCGCAAACGCGACCGAGCACTTCACGAACGCGCCGTCACTCACTCTTCACAAGACTTACTACACCCTCCAAGCCACCGCGGTCTGGCGGCTCGATGCGACAATTCCCGCCGCCGAACGCGCGCAACGCGCCGCCGCGATCACGAGCGCAACCCGGGCCCGCGCAACCAAGCGCAACGCCGAAGACGCGATCTTCCAAGACTATTACCAAGTGCGTTCTTCGATCGACAAGTCGCGCTCGGCACGCACACAAGTTCAAGCCGCGGCAGCAGCGGCGGACCTCGCGCGCGACCGCTTCGGCGGCGGCCTTGCGACGCAACTCGATGTGCTCCAAGCCGAGCAGGACTTGTTCAAGGCCGAAGTCGCGCGCATTCAAGCGGACGCCGATCTTGCCTACGCGCGCGCCGCGCTGCGCCTCGACGCCTCGGGTCCGGAAGGAACGACACCATGAACCGGAGCGCGGCACTGCTCTTCACTTTCGTGCTCGCGGCTTGCCATCGCGCAGCGCCGACCTCGGAAAAGCCAGTGGAAAAGCCGATCCACGTCGACACCGTCGTTGCCGCGACGCACACGGTGCCGAAAGAAGTCCCGCTCACCGGCGTGCTGGACGCGAACGAGCGCACCGATCTGGCGGCGAACGCCAGCGGCAGAGTCGTAAACGTGTTCGTCGAAATGGGCGCGCGGGTGAACAAGGGCGACAAGATCGCGCAACTCGACGCGCGTTCCGCCGCGCTCTCGCAGGCCGAAGCAATCGCGAACGCGAAAACCGCGGCCGACCAGCTTGCAACGTCGCAGCTCGATTGTTCGCGCTACCAAGGCTTGCTCGCCAAAGGCGCGGTCACGCAGCAAGAATACGACCGTGCGATGGGTCAATGCCAATCGCAAACCGCGTCTCAAGATGCCGCGCGAGCGCGCGCCGCGCAGGCCGGCCAAGCCGTGGGAGATGCCACGATTCGCGCGCCTTTTTCCGGGAAAATAGCGGATCGCATGATCAACGTCGGTGACTATGTGCGACCGGACAGCAAAGTCGTCACGTTGCTTCAGGACAATCCCTTACGTGTGCGTTTGACCGTGCCGGAGCCCGACATTTTTGCGGCCCGCGCCGGCGTCAACATTCGCTTCGAGACACTCGGCATCCCTGGCCGAGAATTCAACGCCGTACTCAAGTACATCGGCGGCGAAGTCCGCGCGCAAACGCGCGACTTGGTGGTCGAAGCAGTCGTCGACAATCAAGACGGCGTGCTCTTGCCCGGCATGTTCGTGACTGCGCACTTGCCGGTCGGCCAAGAGCAATTGCCGGTCGTGCCAAAGAGCGCGGTCGCGAGCAGCGACAATCAGCCGGCGGTCTTCGTCGTGGTCGACAACCGCTTGCAACATCGTTTAGTGCAAACCGGCGCGGTGGTGGACGACGGCATCGCGCTCGAAAGCGGCGTCAAAGCAGGCGAGCGCGTAGTCGTAAAACCGGACAACTCGAGCGTCGAAGGCGCGCTCGTGAACTGAGGCGAAATGCAGTGGCTGGCCGCACTTTGCGTCAAGCATCCGGTTTTGACTTGGGTGCTCGTGATGGCGGTCGCCGTCGTCGGCATCGTCGGTTACGGCTCGCTCGGGCTCGACCAATTCCCTAAAGTCGACATCCCGACCGTGCTGGTCACGACCACGCTGAACGGCGCCGCACCCGAAGAAATCGAATCCGAGCTGACCGACAAAGTCGAAGGCGCGGTCAACACGATCAGCGGCATCGACGAACTGCGCTCGACGTCGAGCCAAGGCGTCTCGCTCGTGATCATCACGTTCACGCTCGATAAAAACATCGACATCGCGACGCAAGAGGTGCGCGATCACATCAATACCGCGCTCACGGAGCTGCCGAAGGGCATCGATCCGCCGGTCGTCACCAAGGTCGACCCGGACGCCGCGCCGATTTTGCTGATGACGCTGCGAGCGCCCGGCTCGCTGCGCGACGTGACCGAGCTCGCTGACAAGAAAGTACGCCGGCAGATCGAGAGCATCAACGGCGTCGGCCAAGTGACGATCCTGGGCGGGCGCAAGCGGCAGATCAATTTGTGGCTCGATCCGCTGCGTTTACAGGCTTCCGGACTCACCGCGGTCGATGTCGAACGCGCGCTCGCCACGCAAAATATCGCGGTGCCGGGCGGCACGATCGAGACTGGCCCGGAGCGGCTGGCGCTACGCGTCGAAGGCCGCGTCTCGTCGGTGGCAGCGATCGGCCGCATCGTCGTGCGCGAAACGCGCGATCACGCCACGCG
>DASYCL010000324.1:0-1645 GCA_036500245.1 Polyangiaceae bacterium
GCGACAGGAGCGCGAAGATGAACGAGCGCAATTACCGAATCGGGTTGGTCGCGCTGGCATTGTCGGCCGGCGCGCTGAGCGTGGGCTGCGGCGGTTCGAACAAAGACAGCAAAGTTTCGGACGGCACCGGCGGCGGCAGTAACGGCCAAAGCGGTTCGACGAACATCAATGTCCCCGGTGGCGGCGGCGACACGGGCATCGGCGAAGGCGGCGCCAACAGCATCGGTACGGGCACACTGCCGCCCGGATTTACGGCCGCGAACATGTTCGGCGGTTTCAAGGTCGGCGATCCGATCACCGGCACGGGCGCCGGCGGCACTGACGGCACTGGTGGATCGAGCACGAGCACGACCGGTTGCGGCACGACGATCCTCGCCGTGATTCGCGATTTCAAAGCCGACGGCAAAAACTTCGAAGGCCAAACCGGTGACGACCGCGGCTTGGTCTCGCCGATGCTCGGCGCGGATCGCAAACCGGTGTGGGCGCATCCGACGACGGCGACCAAGACCGTCGCCGATCCTTCACAGCTCGATAGCTGGTACCGCAACGTGGACGGCTTGAACAAACCGTACAAACTCGAGATCTGGTTTGGTCCCAACGACACCGACGCGAACAATCCGGTGTCGAGCTTTCAGAGCACCGCGTTCTTCCCGATCGACGGCCTCGGCTGGGGCAATGACGGCGCCGACAAAGCCGGCACGATGCACAACTTCCACTTCACGACCGAAATCCACACGGAGTTCAAATACAACGGCGGCGAAGTCTTCAAATTCACCGGCGATGACGATGTCTGGGTGTTCATCAATAACCAGCTCGCGATCGATCTCGGCGGCGTGCATTCGGCCGAAAACAAGTCGATCGACATCGATTCGCAAGCGACGATGCTGGGCTTGACCAAAGGCCAAGTCTATCCGTTCGACATGTTCCAAAACGAGCGGCACACCACCGAATCGAACTTCCGCGCCGACACCGATCTCGAGTTCGTGGATTGCGGCACGATCGTGCCGGAAGTGCCGAAGTAACGCGAAGTCTGCTATCGCTTTCGCGTGAGCCAGAGCGAGACCTTACGGCTCTTCGTTTACGGATCGCTGAAGCGCGGCGAGGCGAATCACGGCGTGCTCGCCGGCGCGCGCTTCATCAGCGACGTGCGCACGCGGAGCGCGTTCGCGCTCGCCGAAATTGCTGGCTACCCGGCGCTCGTGCCCGGCGACCGCGCGATCGACGGCGAGCTGTTCGAGCTTCCCTGCGCGCGATTGCGCGAGCTCGATGAATTCGAAGGCAGCGCCTACGTGCGTCGAGAGATCGCGCTCGAAGGCGGCGGCGTCGCGATCGCCTACGTCGCACGCGACGCGAGTGTGGGCGTGCCGCTCGCCGTCTCAAAGTGGGGCGCGCACGGCCGTCTGTGTTGAAATTTCGCGGTCTCGCGCGGGCGCTTCCGGTGTGCGCTGAGGTAGCAGCGAGCCAGCTTGCAACGGTTCGCGCCCGGCGCCGCTTCAATTGCACGCGTTTCGGCCGTTCCCTTCTTCGCCACCGCATGCCGTTTCTTTCGTCCGAAGCCAAGACCGCGCTCGATGCTTTCGTCACCCCGGTTTGGATCGTGGATGTGCTGCGGGCGGACTTCGTCTGGGCCAACAGTTCGGCGTTG
>DASYCL010000325.1:0-2388 GCA_036500245.1 Polyangiaceae bacterium
GTGCTCCCCTTGCTCCTCGAGCAAGAGCGAGAGCCGTGTGACGAGCGAGCGCGCTACTTCGTCGCCCGCGTCTTCGCTCAATAGTGTTTGGAACAGTTCGATTGCGCGCGCGCCGTCTCCCAAACGATCGGAGCACAGGCAGGCTGCGTCGCGACGTAGTTCGCGCCGTCGTTGGGTTTCGAACGGCAACTCTGCCGAACTGAGCAAGCATGCGACGACGTCTTCGTATTTGCCGGCTTCGAGCAAGCGCTCGGAGAGCTCGGTGACGGCCCAATCCGCGGCTCTTGCTTCCGCGCTATCGGCGCCCGATGCAGCCTTTTTCCAGGCTTTCACCGCAAGATCGAGCAAGCGCTCGCAGACCTTGCGACCAAGCTCGCGATCGGCATGATTGGCGCCCGCAACCTCGATCGCCTTGTTCCAATCCCCCGCCGCTACGAAGGACTCGAGCGCAGACAGCATGTCGCCGGTGCGCGACTGATGCAAATGACCGAGCTCGCTGTAGAGCCGCTGCTCGCGCGCCGGATCGCTCTCGGCCGACACTTCTTCCGAAAGTAACTCCGCCAGTTCGTCGAAGCGCGACTCGGCGGTGAGCAAGGACGACAGCGCCTCGAAACTCTCCAGATCGCGGCCGTCGTGAGTCTGCACGAGCCGCCACGCCGCGATCGCCTGCGTTCGGTCGCCCCTCACTTGTTCGTGGATGCGTGCAATGCGTACGCGGTCGGCGCGCGCTGCCGCCGCGTCTTCACTCTGGCGGGCGCGCATGCCGAGCGCGGCGATCAGTTCGTCCCAGCGCTTGGCGGCTTCTAGCGCTCGGCACAAGCCGTCGATCGAAGTCTTATTCTGCCCGTCGAGCGCGAGGCGTGCCTGATAGTTGCGCACCGAACGATTCGCGTCTCCGAGCACGTCGAGCGACAGCTCGGCCGCCTCGCCGAGCACCTCGAGTTCTGCCGGGACTTCGCTCTCGAGTCCCGCACGCTGCTCGAGCACACTAGTCAGCTCCGGCAACTCGCGCGCATTGCGCAGGAGCTCGCTCAGTTCGCGGGCGGCATGCAGCGCCGTTTCCGGCGCCTCGGGCGCGAGCCCGAGCACCCGGCGGTAAAGCTCCATCGCATGCCGTAGATCGCCGAGCTCGACGCGGCATACATCGCCGGCTTCCGCCAAGAGCGCGGCACGCAAGGCCGGATCCGTTTCCTGTTCCGCCACGCTGACGAGCGTCTCGGCGCGCCGCGCTTGGCCGTTCACCTGCCCGGCCAAGGCCGCCAAGCGAGCGCGACGCGACTCGAGCGCGGGATCGAGCGTGACGAGGACGAGCAACGTCTCGAAAGCACTCTGGCCATTGCCGAGCTCCTCGAGGCTCAACTTCACGACTTCCTCGAGCAGCACGATGCGCTTGGCGCGCGCCGCACTCTCGGCTTCGATCTCGAGCATGCGCACGACGTCGATCGTGCTCTTGGCTTCGCGATAGTGTGCTTCTAGTTTTTGCGCAGCGCTTTCGCGCACGGAAGCGCCGCTCTCGAGCGCGGTCTGCGACGACGCCGGCGAGCCGACGATGCGTTCGAGCAAGGACACCGCGTCGCGCACGTCGGCTTCGCGTTCCAGCATCTTTTCTGCCCATTCGAGCGCCGGCAATGGTTGATTCAAATCGAGCCACAAAGCGCAGATGCGACCCATCAACTCGCCCGCATCGACGTTCTTGTTGTTCTGCAAACGCAGCGTCAAAAGCTCGATCAGCGGTCGGCGATGGCCGTGGCGTTCATACAAACGTTCGAGCGACGACTCGACGCGCGCGTCGCCGGGGCTGCGCGTGTTCAATTGCTCGAAGTAGGAAATCGCGCGTTCTGGATCGCTAGCAAAATCGCGCGCCGCCATCGCCGCTTCGCGCAAAATTTCTAGCCGCTCACTCTCCGGGATCGGCTCTGCCAATCGCTGATCGTAGAGCGCGAACAGCTCGGGCCAACGCCCTGCCGCATTGAACGACAACTTCAGGCGGTCGAATGCCCACTCGGCCGCTGGGCAGAGCGCGATCACGCGTTCGAGCAAGTACACGACGCGCTCGGCATCGTCGAACCACTCTTCATGGAATTCGACCATGCGGCGACCGAGTGAATCCGCGATCTCTGGCGCTAAATCTCGCTCGATCGCGCGCGCGTATGCTTCGGCAACCGACGCCGGCTGGTCGAGTCTGCGCGCCATTTGCTCGGCAAAGGCCCAGAGTTCTTCTTCGCCGGGTGCGGCCTCGGCACCGCGAAGCGCGAGGCGCAATGCTTCTTCCGGCGCGTCACTCTTGGTCTCGAGCAATTGCATCAACCAGCGACTGCGCGCCGCGGCCAATTCGGGCGCGTCGTTGGACACGGCGAGCAAAGCCTCGATCACGTCCGCGCGCGCGGA
>DASYCL010000326.1:0-2186 GCA_036500245.1 Polyangiaceae bacterium
GCGGCGTGCGGCGGCACCGCGAGCGGTGCAGCGTCGCCCAGCGCCGCTCCGAACACCGCTTCGGCAGTGACACCGAGCCTGTCGCCCGGCGCGCCACCGAGGCCGGCAGCGACGGATTGGAAAGGCTTATTCGACTCGGACTCTCAGTCCGTGAACGTCGCGCCCGCGCTCGAAGCGGTAGCGGGCGTGCTGCGCCGGCAACCCGATTGTCAGCGCGTCGCGACCACGGCACCGGGTTCGTTTACGGCCATGGGTCAAGCGGAACAGGCCTATCTGCTCGAGTGCGGCGCGACGCACCGAGTCGTGATCGCGGACGACGCGCACGACCTCGTGTCGCTCGATCTCGCCGAAGATACGCTGACCGCCGCGGGCGACATGGACTGGAACGGCACCGACGAGCTGCTCGTAATCGGGCACCACGGCGCGGCACTGACGGTGCGCGCGCTGAGCGCGGTAGGCGGCAAACTGAAGCCCGTCTACGAGTTCGACGGCACTCCCGAAGCGTGCGCTCGGATCGCGATTTTCTATCGCTTCGTAAAACCAAATCTCGAGTTTCGCCTGGAAAAACCAGCAAAACGTTGCGCGGCCGGGTGAACCGCGCGCTGGCGCCGCGCTAGCTCGGGCGACCGTAATCTGGCCGCGCCGCGCTAGAAGTAGTCCTGCGAGTGGGCTAAAAGCTCGGCGCATGTCGGTACGCGTTCTCATCACGGGCGCATCGCGCGGTTTCGGCGCGGCGCTCAGCTTGGCTTTCGCCGAGCGCGGCGCCCGAGTGTTCGCCGGCGCACGCAGCGCTCGACCCGAACTCGAGCGTATCGCCGCGCGTTACCCGACGCAGGTGTTCCCACTGGAGCTCGACGTTCAGCGGCTCGCGTCAGTCGAGCAGGCGCGCGCTCGCGTACTCGAGCACACTGACGCGCTCGATGTGTTGGTGAACAACGCGGCCATTCGCTCGGCCAGCGCCGACAACCCAATCGAAAGCATCGATTTCGAGGACGCCGCGCGCACCTTCGACATCAATGCGCTCGGCGCGCTGCGCGTGACGCGCGCGTTTTTACCGCTGCTTCGTCACGGCGATGCGAGCACGCTCGTCAACGTGTCGTCGGAGGCGGGCAGCATCGGGCAAGCCGGCCGCGATCGCGAATTCGACTAGTGCATGTCGAAGGCCGCGCTCAACATGGCCACGAAGCTGCTCGCCAACTACTTGCCGACGCTGCGCGTGTTCTCGCTGCATCCAGGCTGGCTGCGCACCGACATGGGCGGCGCACATGCGGCGCTCGATCCGCTCGAGACCGCGCGCGAGGTCGCCGCGCTGATCGAACGCGAGCGAAACAACCGGACCGGGCCGCTGTTTCTCGATCAGGCCGGCAATTCGCTCGCCTGGTGAGAATGGCAGCTACGAGAACTCCCGATTTGCTAGATTCTGGCTCGTGAATCGGCGCTCGCGAGGCTTGTTTCAGGCAGTGGTCGTGACAGGTGCAGCACTGACTGCGTGCTCATCGCGTCGCGTCGCGCCGCATTCTAGCGCTGCGTCGAGTTCGTCGGTTGCGGTCGCACTGCCGACTGCATCGGATGCGGCGCCGAGCGCGACGCCGCCTGCACTCGAGAGCGCTCCGATCGCGTCCAACATACCGCCGGCCAAATCCAGCGAACCCGCGCGGGACGCCAAGAAAACGCCGTGCCCGCCGGGTTCGGAAATGCCGTTCCCGCCCTGCTTTTACATTCTATGAGCTCGCCGTTGCACGCGCTTCGCGCCGCGCGGAAACGGCGCGCCGCTGACTACTTCGAGCGCATCCCCTTTGACGATCGTTCGATCGACACACTCTCAGACGCGCTTCGCACGGCGATGGCACAACACTGGGCGCGGCGCGCTCGCAGCGAAGCGCGCGTGGGTCGCGCATTTTTCGCGATGGTGCCGCGGCTCCGCGCCGTCGGCGCCGCGCCGCTGGTGCTGTCGCTACTCGAGATTTCGGCGCAAGACGAGCAAGTGCATGCGGAAATCTGCCGCCAGCTTTCGGTCAGCTATGCCGGCAAGGAGCTCGAGCTCGCCACGGAAGCTGTGGACTACGAGGTGAAGCTGCCCGAGTTCGGCTGTGAAGACGAGCGCCTCGAGATGGCGCTGCTCGTGGCGGGCATGTGCTGTGTCAACGAGACCATCGCCACGGCTTGGATCGAAGCCAATCTCGCGG
>DASYCL010000327.1:0-6908 GCA_036500245.1 Polyangiaceae bacterium
GACCTCGGCCTGGCTTACCTCGACACCGGTCACTACAAGGAAGCGATCGTTCTGTATCGCGACTTGTTGAGCCGCGATCAGGGTGACAAGTCCTGCTTCTATCAGGGCCAAATCACGACGGCTGCGTCGGCGTTGAACTCGGGTGACAAGGAAGCGATCCGCAAGGAGATGGATTCGCAGATCCGCGTCTACACCGAGTTCGAGAAGGACAAGCACGACAACAAAGACAAGCTCCAATGCGCCAACAAGACCGCCGAGCTCCTGAGCGAAACAGCGATGAGCTGGCACTTGGAAGCAGTCGGCTCGGGTGGCGTTCGCGGAACCGGCGACAAGAAGACGATGGATTTGGCGGCGTACCTCTACAAGAAGATCGCCGACAACTTCACGTCCGAGGATTTCACGAAGTTCGAGTTCCCGCGCATCGTCAAAGCGGACTGGCCGACGATGTACAAGATCAAGTACGCGATGGCGGACTTGCTCTACTTCCAGCAGCGCTGGGACGAGTGCGGGCCGGCCTTCGACGCGGTGGTGGCGGAAGACCCGAAGAACGAGCAGGCAGCGGAAGCCGCCTACGCGTCGGTGCTCTGCTACCAGAAGATGTACGACCAGATGTACAAGGGCGCGGCCGATCGCAAAGGCAAAGGCCTCGGTCCACAAGGCGCCGACGAGAAAGATCGCGAAGCAAAGAAAGGCGAGTGGGAGAAGTTCAAGCCCAAGCCGCTCACCGACATGCAAAAGGGCATGGTCAACGCTTTCAATCGCTATGTCTGCTACGTGAAGCCGCCGAAGGGCGACAAAGACGCGGAAGAGCAGTACGTCGAAGTGAAGTACGCTCGCGCCCGCACCTACTTCGAAGCGCAGCACTGGGAAGAAGCGGCGCTCGCGTTCCGCGATGTGGCCATCAACCACGCCGACAAGGACGCGGGCATCTACGCGGCTCAGCTTTATCTCGAAGCCATCAACGTGCTCGGTTCACGCGCCGAGCCGCCGCGCCCGGAGTGCTTCGACGAAATGGGCAAGGACGTGCCCACCTTCCTCGAGCTCTACTGCAAGGGCGCGAAGGCGGACGACAACAAGGAACAGTGCGAGACCCTCAATCGCATCCAGTTCGACATTCGTCGCTTGAAGGCGCAGAAGCTGGTCGAACTCGCCGATTCACAGCAGGACAAGGGCGACTACAAGAACTCGCTCGACAGCTACAAGAAGGGCGCGGATGCGTACCTCGACTTGTGGCGCTTCTACTGTGAAGAGCCGCTCGGCAAGGGCGAACACCCGAAGCAGTGCGAGAAGGCCGACGAAATCGTCTACAACATGGCGAAGGCCTATCAGGCGGCGCGTTTGTTGGCGAAGTCGATTCAAGCTCGCTTGATTCTGCTGAGCCCCAAGTACGGCATGGCCGACTCGCAACTCGCGCAGAAGGCGACCTACGAAATCGGCGGGAACTACCAAGCCATCGCCGTATACGACCGCGCTTCGGACTTCTTCGAGAAGTACGCCAAAGTCACGGCCTACAAAGGTGAGTTTGCCGACCAAGCCTTGAGCGATGCCGTGGTGCTGCGCCTCGGTCTCGGTCAGGAAGAGCAAGGCATCGAGGATTCGAACAACTTCAACAAGTACTTCGGCGCGCGCAAGCCCGCGCAAACCGCGCAGATCGCTTACGCCATCGCCGCGCACTACGGCGAAAAGAAGGACTGGAACAATGTCGAAAAGCGCCTCGGCAGCTCGATGCGCATGATCGACCAAAAGGCAACGCTCGACGTCGTCGCGCAGGCGCATGCACTGCTCGCACGTGCCGACATCAAGCTGAACAAGGAAACGCTCGCCCAGCGCGAGTACAAGACCGTGGTCGGCTTGTGGTCGGATCCGAACGCCGCAGTGCAGAAGATCCAGAGCATCCCCGGCGAAGACGACAATTCGAAGCAACGCCGTCTCGGCCGCGCGCTCGAATCGGTCGGCGAATCGATCTTCTACTTCGCTGACCAGGACAAGGCGAAGGTCGACAAGGTCAAGTTCCCCGAATACCACGGCAAAGGCACCAAGGATGACGTGCTCAAGCACATCAACACCAAGGTGAAGGACTGGATCATGAAGAAGCGCCCGCTGATCGAAAAGGCCAGCGGCGAGTACAAGAAGGTCGTCGATCTGCAGCCGGTGCCTCCGCCGCGCTGGGTCATCGCCGCTGGTTCTCGCGTTGGCGAGATGTGGGGCACGTTCGTGAAGGAATTCCGCGCCGCGCCGATTCCGGAATCGTTCAAGAAGGACGTGGAAATTCGCCAGGCCTACTACGCTGCTTTGGACGAGGCTTCCGAGCCTCAGAAGCAGCAGGCGAAGAGCGCGTTCGAGACCTGCCTCGGCTACTCGGTGAAGTACCAGTACTTCGACGAGTTCAGCCGCACGTGCGAAGAGTGGCTCGCTCAGAACTACAAGAACCAGTACCACTTGGTCGACGAGTTCCGCGGCTCGCCCAACCGGGTGAACAGCGTGCTGCTCGAACAGGGCAACCCGCTCCGCATCGGTGGCGAGCCGATGGTGACGCAGAGCGCCGAACCGACGCCGCCGCCGAAGAAGAAGGACGAAACCGCTTCTTCCGACAGCGACTCCGGAGACAAGAAGCCCGCGAAGAAGGGCAAGAAGTGAAGAGCTGGGCCGCGCGCTAACGATAGCGTGCGGCCCGCGTCACCTTTTTGGAATTTTAGGAGAGACCGAGATGACACGTTTCAAAACGCTGATGCTCGTAAGCTTCTCGACTCTGGCCGTCGCCTGTGGCGGTGGTGGTGCCGGTGGCAAGGGCGCACTCAGTCCGGAAAAAGCCAGCGGCAAGTCGGACGCGAAAGGCCATCAAGTCAGCAAGGCTGCGGCCGCCAACTTCGACACCGCGCTCGATGCGTTCGCCGCGCACGACAAGAAGCAGGATTGGGATGCGGCGAGCTGCGCCGATATCGCCAAGCAATTCGAAGCCGCCGCGAGCGCGCAAAAGTCGGATACGGGTCGCCCGTTCCCAGAGGCGCAATATAACGCGGGCCTCGGCTATCAGCGTTGCGGCGATGACGCCAAGGCGCGCTCCGAATTCGAAGACGTGGTGAAGGCCGATCCGTCGTTCCATCGCGCTCGAGCCCAGATCGCGCTCTACGATTACGCGAAATCGAACGACATCGACTCGGCGATCTCGAAGCTCGACCAAATCATCCACGACGCGAAGTTCCAAAACGTGGAAGCCTTGGTCAGCTTGGCCGCGCTCCAAATGGAGCGCAACAACGACCAGGCGGATCAAGACGGCAAGAATGATCTCGAGCGCGCGCAGCGCAACTTGCAACGCGCCCTCGCTATCGACGACGGTTACATGCCGGCGTTCAACCAGCTGGCGGTCTACTACCTGAACCAAGCGAAGGCGAAAGCCGGCCAGCTCGACAAGAGCGGTCGCCGTGGTCGTCGCGCGATGGACGTTTCGGGCGCTTCGAAGGCCAGCGTCGACTCGCAACAGCTCGATTTGGCTGCGCTCGTCGCCGCCCAGGCGCAGAAGAAAAACCCGAACTACGCGCCGATCGCCAACACGATTGGGCTCATCCAGGTGCAGCTCAAGAACTTCAACAACGCGGTGAAGAGCTTCGGGACGGCGCGTAAGCTCGACCCGAACTTCTTCGAGGCGCACATGAACTACGCAGCGGTAAACCTCTCCTTCCGCGGCTACGACGAGGCGGAGAAGGCATATCGCGAAGCGCTGCGCCTGCACCCGAAGGACTACGAGGCCGAGCTCGGTCTGGCACTCGCGTTGCGCGGCGAGATCAACGACTCGAACTTCGACAAGAACGTCAACGAAGCGCAGCAGCACCTCGACGAGGCGAAGAAGATCGCGCCCGATCGCGCCGAGACTTACTACAACGAAGCAATCTTGACGCAGGAGTTCCGCTCCAAGCGCGGCAGCGCCGTGCCGACGTTGAAGAAGGCCGCCGAGCAGTACAAGACGTTCATCGACAAAGCCGGCTCGGATTCTGCGTTCGCGGCCGCGGTGAAGCGCGCGAAGGATCGCAGCCAAGACATCGCCGACACGGTGAAGTTCATCGAGGAAGGCGAGCAAGCGGCCAAGGATGCGGCGGCCAATCCGCCTCCGCCTCCGCCCCCCGCCGACAACGGCGGCGGCGCTGCAAACGGCAACGGTGCTCCGCCGGCGGACGGCTCGGCCCCACCGGCAGATGCGAAGGGCGGCGCCGCAGCTCCGCCCGCGGATGCCTCGAAGCCTGCTGGCAAGAAGTGACCGAAGCGGCCGCTCCGACGAATGTTCGAGCGGCCGTCGCTTTTCTTGGAACCTTGGAGGAAGAAGCGGTGTCCAGTCGCAGTAGGACGCCGCTTCGTCGTTTCACGTTGACGAGCTAGAGATTCAGAAAGTACAATCAGGCTGTAATAAGACGGGATTATTCCCAGGAGACTGAAATGGCATCCATGCGCTTTAAAGTCGTTGCGATTTCGATCGGTGTCGCTGCGTTTGCGCTCGCTCCCGCGGCTCTCGCTCAAGATGCAGCAAAGAGCACCGGCGGCGGAGATAAAGCAGATGGCTACGGCTACGAGTTCTCCGACGATCCGCTGAACGCAGGTGGCTTCGGCCCGAACGACGCGACGATCAAAGTTCGTCCGCGCGCCGCGCGCACGACGCTGATTCGTCCGCGCACCACGTTCGTGCCGGAGATGCTCAAGTCGGTCGAAAATATTTGATCTGTGATCGGGGCGTTCGCCCCAGTGTGATGGTTTCGTGTGACTCGCGCTGAGTTCTCGAAGGCGAGAGCTCTTGAGGGATAGCCCTCGGTAATCAGGAATTTAGAAGGCAATGGCAAAAGCTGTACTGACGTTTGCGCTCTACCAGGGTGATGCTCTCCAGCGCCGGGAAACCGTCACGCAGGACATCGTCAAAGTCGGCAAAGATCCGAAGAGTCATCTTCGCGTCGATGACGACCAAGCCTCGCGCATGCACGCGGTGATCGAGGTAGCGGGTCCCGAAGACATCACGCTGATCGATCTCGGCAACGAGCCGGGGACGATGGTGAACGGCGCGCGCGTCAACAAGTGCAAGCTGCACGTCGGCGATCAGATTCAAGTCGGGCAAACCTACATCGTGCTCGAGAGCGCGGACGCAGCGGGCGCAGAAGCGGTCGCGGCTCCGCAAGCGGCATATGCAGCACCCGCACAGGCGCCAAATCCGTTTGCGCCGGCAGGGGCGCCGAGCCCGTTCGCAGCGGCGTCGAATCCGTTCGAGGTTCGTTCGGCCAATCCGTTCGCGGCAGGCGCCGCAGCCGCGGCGCGCCAGCAAGCGATGCACGTCGCGGACGACGCGCCGCCCGGCACGTACACCTACACCATGATCAAGTCCGGCCCCGACGTGAGCGCGGACGAGGTCGAGATCGCGCATTTGCAGTCGGTCGAAGTGATGGTGATGTGGGGCACGAACGTGCTCCACGTTTCGCACCTGACGCCGCCGCGCAACTTCTACGTCGGCGAAGAGCAGGGCAAAAACTTCGCCTGTGATTTCTTCATTCCGAGCGAGAAGCTCGGTACGACGCGCTTGCCGGTCGTGATTGGCGATCGCGCTTCCGTCGCGGTCGTGATTCCGCCGGGCGCGCGCGGCAGTGTCGAGCTCCCCGGGATGCCGCGCATGACGATGGATGAAGCGCGCGCGCGTGCTCAACCGACTGCGGAAGTGAGCGGCGGCCATCAGCTCAACTTGCCGAGCGGTGGCAAGGCGCGGGTCGAGGTCGGTGATTTCGTATTCCAGGTCTCCGCAGTGAATGCCGGCAAGCCAATCAAGCACGGCGTCGGCACGACCTTCGATTGGAATGTCGCGATGTACTTCGGTCTGTCGCTCGCGGCGATCGGCGGTCTCGTGGCGGCGATGGCCTTCTTCGTGCCGCCGCTCGGTCTGACGGACGACGAAGATCTCGACAAAGACGCGCTCTACTTGATGCAGCAGTATTTGAAGTCCGCTGCCGAGCGCGAACAAGAAGAGAAGGAAGCCGAAGTCGTCCAAGACAACTCGGACAACAAGGAAGGCGGCACCGGTACTCGCGCGAAGGGCGAAGAAGGCTCGATGGGTAACCCCACGACCAAAGCCGTCAACAAGCGCTACGCGGTGCAGGGCCCGAAAGACAATCCGGATCCGCACATCGCGCGCCAGGCAGCGCTGCGTGAGGCGATGGAATTCGGCATGATCGGCCTGCTCAACACGGGCGCGGCAGGCGATCCGAATGCGCCGACGGCACCGTGGGGTCGCGATACCTCGCTCGGTACGGACGACGTGAGCGCCCGCGGTAACATGTGGGGCGACGAAATCGGCGATGCGTTCGGCGCAGGCGGCCTCGGTCTTTCCGGCATCGGCGAGGGCGGCGGTGGTCGCGGCGAAGGCATTGGTCTCGGCAACATCGGCACTCTTGGTCACGGAGCCGGCACCGGCACCGGTCAAGGGTTCGGTGCCGGTCACGGTCGTTTGGGTGGTTCCCACCAGACGAAAGCTCCGAAGGTGCGCATGGGCGCAACAACGGTCAGCGGTCGTCTGCCGCCGGAAGTCATTCAGCGCATCGTGCGCCAGAACTACGGCCGTTTCCGCATGTGCTACGAGCAGGGCCTGAGTCGCAACCCGAACCTCGAAGGCCGCGTTTCGGCGCGCTTCGTGATCGGTCGCGACGGCGCGGTCTCGAACGCATCGAACGGTGGGTCGGATCTTCCGGATAGTGGCGTCGTGAGCTGCGTGGTTTCGGCCTTCTACGGCCTGAGCTTCCCGCAACCCGAAGGCGGCATCGTCACCGTCGTTTATCCGATCATGCTCTCGCCGGGCTGATCGCTTCTCGAAGAAGGTGCAAAGACGCGCGGTGGTTTCGACTGCCGCGCGTTTCTGCATTTGGCGCCCGCGATTTGCCGGCAGCGTG
>DASYCL010000328.1:0-15362 GCA_036500245.1 Polyangiaceae bacterium
GTTCACCGCCGACCGATGGGGTGACGCTCAGGCTGAGCGGTACCTGATTGGGCTTTTTGCCGGATTTCAAACCATCGTCGACCGACCGGAGCTCCGTCGCCGTTTCGCGAGATCGCTCCGTACCTTCGCGCGCTCGTTGGCAAGCATGCCGTCTTCTACCGAGTGATCCCGGACGGCGAAGTCTTGATCGTTCGCGTCTTGCACGCGGCGATGCTGCCAGCGTTGCATCTTGCAGATGATGAGGACGAAGAGTAGCTGAACTCAGCTCGTCCAATACTGCTCAGCGCGGCGTCCTACATGTGTCACCAGCTCGCGCGTGAAAAGCTCCCCAGCTTCAGTAGCCGCGCCATTTCGCTGTCGAAGAAGTAAGCCTGGGCGAGACTACCCGCGAAGTGCATCCAGACAGCCTGACCATCTTCGTGGAAAGCGACGTTGAACCGAGAGAACGGCCATTGGCGCGTTAGAAACGGCCGCACTCGATGTCATTCGCCTTCAGCCGAACGCGCGTGCCATTCCTGCAGGCTCTTCACGAGTTCGCCGCGATTGGCAAGCAGCGCGCTCACCTCCAGCGCTTCGACCGCGGCGGTGCCGGCGGACATGGTCGTGAAGTAAGGCACGTTCGCGAGCAGCGCGTTCCTGCGAATCGAGTAGCTATCGGCGATCGCTTTGGCGCCCTGGGTCGTGTTGATCACGAGCTGCACGCGCGCGTCGCGGATCGCGTCCACCACGTGCGGCGAACCCTCGAGCACTTTGTTTATACGCTCGACCGGAATGCGCGCGCGCTGAATCGCACGCGCGGTTCCGCCGGTTGCCATGATCGAAAAGCCGAGATTGCGCAGGCGCCGCGCGACTTGGCACGCGGCCTCTTTGTCGTCGTCCTTCACGCTGATGAACGCGACGCCATGATCCGGCAAGCGCACGCTCGACGCGGACAGCGATTTGGCGAACGCGAGCGGGAACGAGCCGGCGATGCCCATCACTTCGCCGGTCGAACGCATCTCCGGGCCGAGGATGGTGTCGACGCCGGGGAATTTCTGGAACGGGAACACCGATTCTTTGACTGCGACGTGCATCGGCAGCGCGCGATCGAACACGTTGAGCTCGTCCAAACTGCGGCCGACCATGACTTTTGCCGCGATTTTCGCGAGCGGGCGGCCCGTCGCTTTAGCGACGAACGGCACGGTGCGCGACGCGCGCGGGTTCACTTCGAGCACGTACACTTCGCGATCTTTGACCGCGAACTGCACGTTCATCAGCCCGACGACGCCGATCTCGAGCGCGAGGCTGCGCGCTTCGTCTTCGATTCGCGCGACCACATCGCTGTCGAGCGTGTGCGGCGGGAGCACGCTGGTCGAATCGCCGGAGTGCACGCCGGCTTCTTCGATGTGTTGCATCACGCCGCCGATCACGGCGCGCTTGCCGTCGCAAACCACGTCGACGTCGACTTCGGTCGCGTTCTTGAGAAATTGATCGATCAGCAGTACCTGCGAGCCACCTTCTTCGCGCGCCGCGTCGATCGCGAGACCGACGTAAGCGTCGAGCTCGCTGTCCGACCAGCACGTCATCATCGCGCGGCCGCCGAGCACGTAACTCGGGCGCACGAGCACCGGATAACCGACATCGCCGACGATCTTACGCGCTTCTTCGATCGAACGCGCGATGCCGGCGCGCGGGCGCTTCAGGTTCAGCTTGTTGAGCAGCGCGTCGAAGCGCTCGCGATCTTCGGCGCGATCGATCGCGTCCGCGCTGGTGCCGAGCAGCTTGATGCCCGCTTTTTCCAGCGGCACGCTGAGCTTGAGCGGCGTTTGCCCGCCGAACTGCACGATCACGCCGAGCAGCTCACCCTTCGAGGCTTCTTCTTTGCAGATGTTGAGCACGTCTTCGAGCGTGAGCGGCTCGAAGTACAAGCGATCGGAAGTGTCGTAGTCAGTCGACACGGTCTCCGGATTGCAATTGACCATGATCGTCTCGAGCCCGAGCTCGCGCAGCGCGAAGACCGCGTGGCAGCAGCAATAGTCGAACTCGATGCCCTGGCCGATGCGGTTCGGGCCACCACCCAAGATGATGACCTTTTTCTTGTCCGTGACCTCGGCTTCCGACTCGGTTTCGTACGTGGAGTAGAGGTACGGGGTCTTGGCTGGGAACTCAGCCGCGCAGGTGTCGACGCGGGCATACACCGCGCGCACGCCGAGCTTCTCGCGCAGAGCGCGGATTTCTTCCGGCTTCTGATTGCGCAAATTCGCTATTTGCACATCGCTGAAGCCGAGCCGCTTGGTGTCGCGTAAGAGATCCGCGTCGAGTGACGGCGCTTTTCGGATCGCATCTTCGTGGCGCACGATGCGCGCGAGCTGCGCGAGGAACCACGGATCGATGCCCGTGATTTGATTCAAGCGCTCGGGCGTGATCCCTTGGCGCAGCGCATCGCCGACATAAAAGAGGCGCTCGGCCGTGGGCACGCGCACGACTTTCTCGAGCGCGAGCCGCAGCTCGTCGCTGCCCGGCGGCGGCAACGTGGGTTTTGGTTTGGCCAGTGGCGGCGCGTCGTGCGCGAGATCGCGCGCGGCGTCCGGCGAGAACGCGAGCGTGCGGTAATCGAGTCGATCCATCAGGCTCACGAAGCCGGCTTTGCCAGTTTCGAGCGAGCGCGCCGCTTTTTGCAAAGCCTCCGGGAAAGTGCGGCCGATCGCCATCACTTCGCCGACGCTCTTCATCTGCGTGCCGAGCCGTGCGTCCGCGCCCGGGAATTTCTCGAACGCGAAGCGCGGCCATTTGACGATCACGTAGTCGATCGTCGGTTCGAACGCGGCGCTCGTGCCGGTGATGTCGTTCTCGAGCTCGTCGAGCGTGAAGCCGACGGCGAGCTTGGCCGCGATCTTCGCGATCGGGTAACCGGTGGCTTTGGACGCGAGCGCGCTCGAGCGCGACACGCGCGGATTCATCTCGATCACGAGCACGCGGCCGGTTTTGGGATCGACCGCGAATTGCACGTTCGAGCCGCCGGTTTCGACGCCGATTTCGGTCATCACGCCACGCGCCGCGTCGCGCAAGCGCTGGTACTCGCGGTCCGTCAGCGTCATCGAAGGCGCAACCGTGATCGAATCGCCGGTGTGCACGCCCATCGGATCGACATTCTCGATCGAACAAATCACGACGAAGTTGTCCGCCATGTCGCGGATCACTTCGAGCTCGTACTCTTTCCAGCCGATCAAGCTCTCTTCGACCAAGACTTCGTGCGTCGGCGATTGCAAGAGTGCCCACTCGAGCTTCGGGCCGAGCTCTTCGGCTGTTTCGACCACCGCGCCGCCGGAGCCGCCCATGGTGAAGCTCGGGCGCAAGATCACGGGGTAACCCGTCCTCTCCACGACTTCGAGTGCTTGCTCGATGTTCGTGCAATGCGACGAGACCGGCGATTCGAGGCCGATCGCGGTCATCGCGTTCTTGAACAGAATGCGATCTTCGGCTTTGCGGATGGCTTCGACTTGCGCGCCGATCAACTTGACGCCGTGCTTCGACAGCGTGCCGCGATCGTGTAGCTCCAGCGCGAGGTTCAGCGCGGTCTGGCCGCCGAGCGTCGGCAAGAGCGCGTCCGGGCGCTCGCGTTCGATGATCGCGGTCACCGTCTCGACCGTGAGCGGCTCGACGTAGGTGCGACGCACGAGCTCCGGGTCGGTCATGATCGTGGCTGGGTTCGAGTTCACCAGCACGACGTCATAACCGAGGGCGGTCAGCGCTTTGGCGCCTTGTGTGCCCGAGTAATCGAACTCGCAAGCTTGCCCGATGATGATCGGGCCCGAACCGAGGAGCAGAATCTTTCGGATATCATTCCGGCGCGGCATCGGAGAGCGCCCTTACCACACGCAAGAGCGCGCCTCGCGCGAAAAACCAGAACCCGGAAAAAGCGCGGGATTCTGCCGTGACAAATCGAAGGCGCGGCGAGCCGTGGTATGTATTTTAGTCATGAAAATGCTTGGCTTGGGCCGCCGCTGGCTGACGAGGCTGAGCTGCCTCGCGCTGCTCGCCGTGCACACGCTCGCGTTCGCGCAGAGCAGCTCGGACGATCTCGCGCGCCGCCACTTCGAGTCGGGCGTCGCGTACCTCGAAGAGAGCGACTACGACCATGCGCTCGAGGCCTTTCAAAAAGCCTACGACTTGTCGAAGCGGCCGGAAATTCTGCTCAATATCGCGACGGTTCACGAGCGCAAAGTCGAGCTTCAGCCGGCGATCGACGCGCTGAATCAATTTTTGAGCGTCGCGCCGCCGAACGACGAGCGCATCGACGCCGTGAAGCTCCGCATCCAAAACCTGCAAAAGCGGCTCGCAGACGACAGCGCGCGCGCGGTCACAGCGACGCCCGCGCCGCCGAGCGCGCCCCCCACCCAAACCAACACGCCGGCTCCACCGCCGCCCGCGCCCATCGCTCCGCCTGCGCCCGCGACAACGCCGAGCAGCGCGCGCTTGCCGGCGTTCATCGCATTCGGCATCGGTGGTTTGGCTGCGGGCGGCGCGGTGGTGACCGGCATCATCGCGAACTCGGACTATCAAGATGCGAAGAGCTCGTGCAGTCCGGCCTGCAGTGACGGTCAATTGTCGGCCGGTCGCACGATGGCGCTCAGCAGCACCATCCTCACCGGAGTCGCCGTGGTGGGGGTTGGGGTGGGGGTCACCTTGCTGCTCACGAGCGGCCCTGATCCGGCGCAAACGAGCCTGGTCCCGCGGCTGCACCTCGCGGGCGGCGCGAGCGCGGCGCGCGCCGACGCGACGTGGAGGTTTTGATCGTGCGCGCGAAATCGTTTTTGTTCGTCGCGAGCGCGTTGCCTTTGATGGCCGCGTGTTCGTTCTTGCTCGACTTCAACGGCTTGCAGGGTGGCAAAAAGAATTCGCCCGACGCCGGCGCGGGCACGAACAGCGGCGGCTCGGCTGGCGCGACTGAAGCCGGCGCCGAAGCAGGAGCTTGGGTGGAGTCGCCGTGAACGACAGCACGGGAGCCGCGCAGGTTTGGCAAGTCGTCGCGGATTCGAAGGGACAGTTCGGCATCCCGACCAAAGTCGGCGACTGTCAAACCTATTCAGGGTTCAGGGAGCTCGGCTGAGTAGTTCGCGTCGATGAAGTTGAAATCGTGAGGCGCCGGCACGGGCAGCGCGATGACGGCGCGGGCCGCGCAATCGAGCTGGGCTGCGTCGGCGCCGATGCCGGCAACCTCCGCCGCGACCACGGCGCCGCTTTCGACGCGCATGAGCGCGCGGAGCGATGCTTGGGTTGAATTTGACTGCTGGGAATTTTCGAAGCAGCGCGCGATTCGGTCTTCGGCCTCTTTACCGCGGAATAGCCAGCCGAGCTTGCCGGGCCGCGGCGCGCAGCGCTCGATCGCCGGCAAGGATTTCGGGAACGGTTCGCCGCCCGCGCGTGTGGAGCGAATCAGATACTTTTGGTCGTGTGCGCTGCAGCGCGCGTCGCCCGCGGCGGCGTAAGCGAAATGCAGCTGAAACTGCTCGTCTTCGTCGAGTTGGTGATCCGCGTCGGTGAACGTCGGCTCGAGCTCCGTGAAGCGCAACGCGTCGGCATAGCGGCCGCCGTCGAGGGCCGCCTCTTCGAGCAGATTCAACGTGGTGCGTTTCAGTTTCCGCTCGCTGAGTAGATCGGAACCTTGCGAGCCCTCGAGCTCGCGAACCGCGCGCACTAGCAAGGCCGTGGCGCCGCTCAAGTCCCCGTTTCGCCGCGCGACGACGCCTCGATAGCGATCGAGATAAAACGCGGCTGAAACCTCCCGCGGATGGGCAGCGTAAATGTGCTCGAAGCGAGCCAGCTCACGCTGAAGTTCGGGCAGACGACATTGCTGATCGAATAAGTCGAACAAATAACCCGTGTCCCAAAGCAGCCGCGCGTCGGTTGATCCGTAGAGTCGCGTTTGAATCGCGTGGGCCTGCTCGTATCGCTGCTCGGCTTTCACAGGATCGCCTCGCAGCATCGCGATCCAACCGCAGCCAGCGGCCACGCCAGCAACTTCTTCCTCAGCGCCGGGCACGGCCTGCCACGCCGTCAGCGATATTTCGCAGCGCTCGCGACAGTCGAGGTCGGCGAGCGCCGGATCGAATTGATCGTCGGATTTGTCGGCCATGGCACGGAACGATGCCTGTCCAATCACTTGGAGCAGCCGCGCCTTGGTGCGCGGAGTGATCCGAGTGGCATCGACAGCGTCGAGCGTGGCCTGTGCCAAGCGCGCGGCCTTCGCGAAGGATTCTCCGTCGAGCAGATTTTGCGCACTTTCGAGCGCGCTCACGGCGCGGTTCTCGTCGTTCTGATTGACGTGTGGCTGCGCGGCGAGCTGCGACTTTAAGGGCACGCGCGCGTCGCTCGCTCGAGGTGATCGCGAGACACAGCCAATCCCCGATGCCGCGCACAGTCCTATTCCCCCCCAGGGTCGCCAGAACCGCACCCAAAACATCGCGCTCAGTATACACGAGCTCGGGCGAAATTCGCGCGTCTCGCCTCAGGCGCCCGTTTGCGCAGCGGTGAAGCTCGTGTCATACAAAACGGATGACAACGCGCGGCCGGCTGAATGCCCGCTTGGAACCGGCTCTCGAGCAAAAGCTCGCGTACCTGTGCCGTCGCACCGGGCTCGCGACGAGTGACGTAGTGCGTGAGGCGATCGAGCGGTACTACGAGACCCTGCGCGCGGGCGGCGCGGATGCACGGGGGATTCTCGAAGCTTCTGGATTCGTCGCCGGCGGCGAGGGTCCGGCGGATCTTTCGGAGCAGTACAAGGAACATCTCGTCGAGAGCTTGGCGCGCAAGCACTCATGATCTTGGCGGACACGGGGTTCTGGCTGGCGCTCGCGAACGCGCGAGACCGCCATCATGAAACTGCGAAGCGCGCGCTCGCACGCCTCGATCAGCCACTCATCACGACCTGGCCCGTGATGACCGAAACGTGTCACCTGCTGCTCGCGCGCGTCGGCGAATCCTCCGCGCGCGCGTTCATCGACAGCGCGACGCGCGGCGCGTTCAGCGCCTTCGACTTATTGCCCGAACACCTACCGCGAATCAGCAAGCTCATGCTCAAATACGCCAAGCTCCCGATGGATCTCGCGGACGCTTCGCTCGTCATCGCCGCCGAAGAGCTCGGCACCGGCCGAATTCTCTCTACCGACCAACGCGACTTCGGCGCCTACCGCTGGAAGAATCGCAAGCCGTTTCACAATTTGTTGAGTGTCTGACGCACCTCGCGGCAAATCATACCGCGATGATCGAAGCTTTCACGCGCGCGGCCGCTAGGAGTCGCTCGATGTCCTTGGCGTCGTCGCTGACGACGTCCGCGCGGCGTTGGATCGAAAGCACCGCAACGGCGGCGTCCGTGACGTCTTTCGTGCGCGATCTGCCGAGTAGGGCTCCGGCGGCGTGAGCGGTCGCTTCGTCGAACGAAACGACTTCACAGCCGCGCAGCAGACGCCTCAGCTGCACCTGCTTGGCCGAGCGGCTTGCCTGGGCCACGACTGGAGCAGGCACAACTGGAATCAGACCCGCTTCCAGTCGAACCCGATGTTCGGCCCAAGTGCGACGTTCGGAACGATCCGCGGCGATCAACACGCCCATGTCGTAGACGACGGGGTTCATCGGTTGATGCGCTTCCGCCGGCGTACGCGAGGAGCGGTCCGAGCGCGCGCTGCCTCGAGCTCAGCAGGCGTAAGTGCGCCGTGTTCTGCCTCCCATTCCGCGACAGCCGCGAGCCCATCGCGCACGAGCAGGGCGCGCCGCGCGGCGGCGGTGAGCCACGCCGAAACGCTCGTGCCTTCCGCATTCGCCGCGGCCAGAACTTTTGCGTGCACTGCCGCGTCAACGGTCACCGCGAGCTTCACGGCAGGATTTCCTCGCGGCATCGAAGAACCATACTACCACGGTAGTATGGTTTCAAGCCTCAGCCCTAGATTCACGAGGCTCGCCGCGCCGCCACTGGCGCAGCTACGGCTTGCGAAAAAAGACGCAGAGCTGCTAGCGTGAAAGAGCGCGAGCGCGTGCCTCGCGCTCGGGGCGCGCGCAATGGTTCGATGAATAACTCGATCAATCCGGGTCCCCCGTGCCTCCTCACCATGCCGGACTATTCTGGGACGCTCGCGGCCGTACGTGTGTTCGGCGAACGCGGGATTGGAGTGACGGTCGCGGGCTCCCATTGGCTCGCGCCGGCGCGCTGGTCGCGTTACGTGGATCGCGTCGTCTCGTGTCCCCAGCCGCAAGACCCCGAGCGCTTCTGCGAGTGGCTGCTCGACTTCGGCGAGCGTCAGCCCGGGTTCTTCCTCTACCCGACGTGCGACGATCTGGCATGGCTCTTCGCGTCGCAGACCGAAGCGTTGAAGCGAAACTTCGTGCTCTTTCAACCCCCGACGCGCACGATGGTGCGATTGCTCGACAAGCGCGCATTGCAAACGATCTGTGCGGAAGTCGGGGTTCACACCGTGCCCACGTGGTTCCCGGAAAACAGCGGAGAAGTCGAGCGTCTCGCGCGTGAAATCGAGATGCCGGTTCTGATCAAGCCGCGCACGCAAGTGATGCTGCGCTCGCGCAACAAGGGGGTCATCGTCGAGCGGGGCTCGGAGCTGGCTCGCCGCTATGCCGAGTTCAGCGCGCGGCACCGCTATTTTCCGAGCGCCGCCAAAGACTTCGGAGATTTGTCCCAGCCGATGTTGCAGGCATTCTGCTCCGAAGCATCTTATGCGACTTACTCAGTAGCGGGCTTCGTCGATCGCGCGGGGCAAGTGCTCGCGGCGCGTGCGTCTCGCAAGCTATTGCAGCGACCGCGCCGGGTGGGCGTCGGGCTATGCTTCGAAAGCGCTCCGGTCGCGCCCGAGGCACTCGAGGCCGTGGTCCGCGTCTGCCGCGCGGTCGGCTACTACGGCGTTTTCGAAGTCGAGTTCGTAGTCCGCGATGGCATTCATCTGCTGATCGACTTCAATCCTCGATACTACGGACAGATGGGCTTCGAGGTCGCGCGCGGGATGCCCTTGCCGCTGTTCGCGTGGCTCGCGGCCTGCGATCGACAAGCGGAGCTCGAACGCTTGGCTGTCGCGAGCCAAGTCTCCGCGAGCGAAGACGAGAACCGCGTCTACTGCTTTCGCGTTCCGCACGAGTTCTTATTGGCACTGCGCAGGGCGGCGGGAACGACCTCGCGCGACGAGTACGCCCATTGGCGCAAGTGGTCGTCGAACCACGCCGGACGGATGCTGGATTTTTCGGAGGATTCCCGCGATCGCATCCCCGCACTCGTGCACGTCGCAGCCGATCTTTGGTACTGCGCCCGCTATGCTCGCGGCTTTTACGCCGGCTGCGTGCTCGACAAGAGCTGAGGACTGCCGCTCACACCGAGCGAGCGAATAGCCGCGTCGTGACGCGACCTTCGAGCGCGGCGAACAGTCCCTTTTTCATCGCGGCATGTCGCGCCACCGTGCTCCCCGCATAAGATGTGCCGCAAACGAAGCGGAACAGCGGACCGAAGGACAGCGCGGAGATGGGGCCCACGAAATAGAGGCCGGGCACTGACGACTCGAAATGAGCATTCAGACGCGGCACCTTATTCTCGATGCGAGCGATGCGCGCGCGCAAAGCCGGGTCGAGAAAGCTGAGTCGTTCGAGGTCGTTGTCAAAGCCAGAGCCGCAGATCACGAACGCGAACGGGCGCTCGCGTGCGGGCCGTCCCTCCTCCACGATCGTGAGAATGGCGCGATCGCCCGTTGCGCGCGCGGACAGGATCCTCATTGGCGCTGTGATGGACACATTGCCTTCGAAGCGATCGCGCAGCCACCACGCTCCCGAGGGCCCCAAGTAGCGCTTCGTGAAGCGCACTCGACGCTCCTCCGGCACGAGGTGCAGCGCTCCCGGTAGTTGTTGAATCACCCAGTTGTTGCGGCCCGCGCCGAGCACCGTGAGCGGGTTGCGTACGCGATCGAGCCAGCTGCGATCCGGCGGAGTGCGACCGTAGAAGAACGGCGGTTTGTGTGCGAGTAGATGAGCGCGCGCCCCCTGCTCATGAGCCAATACTGCCATCTCGAGCGCGGATTGACCGGCGCCGATGATCGCGACGTCCTGGCCCGCGAAACGACGAAAGTCGTAGTTGCCGAACGAATGACAGACGAGCGAGGGCGGCAATTCGGCGAGCTCTCGCGGCAGCTGCTGAAACGGGCCAATCCCGACCGCGACGACGACGCGCTCGGCGTGGGCGCGCGCGCCGGTCGCGAGCGTGAGGCCGAATCCGCCGCCCGAAGCCGGTTCGAGCGCGGTCACATCGTGCGGCTCGACCTCGGGGACGAGCGTCGACTGCACCCACAGCGCGTACTCGCAAAAATCCGCGTACGAGATCGGCTCGAGCGTCTCGAGCCCGCGCGACGCCAGCCAGCCCGGAAGATCGTAGCCCTTGCGCGGCACGCCGATGCTCGTCGCGAACCCGAACGACTTCAAATAGAGGTCCCGCGGCATGGGCCGCCAGCTCGCCATTGCGCTGCCGAACACCCGCACCTTCAAGCCCCAGTGCTTCAGGTGCGAAGCCACCGAGACGCCATAGGCGCCGGCTCCCACAATGGCTACGTCCGTCATTTGCCCCGACCCTCGCATGAAAGTCAGTTTGGCTGCAACGGCAAGCGCCGGTCACTCGAGCGATGGAATCTGCACCGGCAAATCAACCTAGTAGCCTCGCGTGTCGCGTGAGCGGCGGCACGCACCCGAGCGTCGTAAGCCAGCCCTCGACGGAGCAACGAACGTCGTCCACCGAACACGCGCATTGATCGCCCAGCAGTATACGTCGCTCGATCTCGCCGACGTGTACGCCGTAATTTTGTACATGCTCGCTAACGACGTCACTGTGCGGACTACGTTGCACAGCGACTACAGTCTGCAAGCGCGCTGCGCGCAGGCAAGCGCACCGACTTACTTTCTGCTTCTCGCGCCCCGCGTCCAATCCTCGACCGACAAATCTTTGAAGCGCGTGAAGTCTCTCACATTGGCTGTCACGACCACGAGATCACGAACGCGGGCGATCGCCGCTATTTGCCCGTCCACGTATGGTCCCGGTCGACCGAGCCTTTCTTGTCGTGCTCGCTCAATAGCGTGCCACGTGGCCGCTTCTTGGTCGTAAGGCAAGACCGGGAATGAGGGGAGGACCACATCGCGCAGAAAGGTTTGGATCTCGGCTTTGCGTTTGCCCGATTCGAGGCGTTCGCAGCCGTAAGTCAGTTCGTTCCAAACCAGCGACGCAATAGCGCACTGAGCCCCGCGTTGTCCGAGCTTTTGCAGCACATGGCGATTGGGCGCGTAAGCAATGACGGCGGACAGGGTGCTCGTATCGAGCAAGTACTTGATCGTCAAATGTCGACCTTGCGTCCGAGCCCGTGGTCTCGCGGTACACGGAAATGGCGAGCGCGCGTTCCGCTCGCTCCAGGCGGGAAACGTTTTCGGAACTCCTGATACCGCACCCAAAAGCCTGCACCGTTTGCCTTTAGTCGTTCGTATTCGCCGACCGAGACCAGCACCGCGACCGGATGGCCCCGCCGCGTCAACTGCACCTCGGCTCCGCCTTCGGCCTCATCCACCGCGCTGGACAGGTTGCGCCTCAAATCAGCGATCGAGTATTGCATCGGCATGCGCTGAGTGTACATCGTAATGTACATGTCGCAATGCCGGCCGTGAAACGCCATATCCTGGGCAAAAGCATCGGAGCGCGATCACCTCGCTTCCAACCCCGCCGCCGCAACCTCACTCGTCGCCGGCCCTTTCCATGCTCCCGAGCAAGTCATCACCTCGAGTGCTGAGTGCCGCACGTGTTCGGCAATGAGCCGATCTCGCCACGTGAACGCCTTCGCCTGATCGAGCGCCCAAGCGGCATAGATACGCGCTTCGGGGTTCGAGCCGCTGAGCACGTTGCGCAGTAAATCGAAGCGTTTGGCGAACGCGAGCGCAAGAGTCTCGGGACGCCCGAGCGGCGCAATGCCGTTGGCGCAGGCCGTGCCGATGACGAGCCGCGAGAAAGGCGATGAGAGTAGTTCGTACGCCACAGTCAGCTTTGGCGGAACCGGCGCGTCGAGCACCGGACCGAGTGCGGCGTCGAGCGTCGTGCGCGCGACGCCTTGCATCCGCTGCGAATTGAGGCGGAGCGTGGCTCGGCCGCGATCGGCGTCGCTCGTGATTTCGAAAGCCGGGCCGAGCGCGGTTCGTAGCGTGTTCTCGAGTAACCGCCACTCGTCGAAGGAGCATTCGACCCGCAGCTCGCTGAGTTCGTCGTGGATCAGCAAGATGCGCACGTCGCAAGTTCCATAATGGCCCAATAGGCCCGCGTCGATGCGCTCGAGCCCATAGCCGAGTTCGAGCGGTTGCTCCCTCGAGATGCCGGGGATGCCGTGAAGCCATGCCCGAACGGAAGACCGCGGCGGCAGCGCGTGTCGAAGCTGCCAAATCAAGCTCAGATCTTGGTCAAGGCCGCGCGAATCGATCTCGCTCGGCGGCGAAAACTCCGCGGCCCGAAGCGGCTGGGGGCTGGGGAGCAGCAACGCGGGCTCGGGACCGCTGAGCCCTTCGGGCAGTTTGCAAGGCGCGGTCACCTCGCTCGACGCGTCGCTCACTGCGCGCGGACTCGAAGGACCACAGCTGAATGCTCCTGCTCGGCAGGTGCAGCTAAAATCTCCGTCTCTGGTCGCGAAGCCATGGCCATCTTGGTAGTACGCTTCGCCGTACTTGCACGCGGGCGGTCGCGCGCAGGATTCAGTGCTGCAGCGCGTGATCTGCCCGCCGATGCAGGAGCAACAGTTGCAGCTGTTCGGATCGGGTACGTTGCTCGCGCCGTCGTCGTACATGACCTCGTTGACGATGCAACCGGTCGGCGGATGCGGGCAGTAGACCAGGGTGCAAAACACCGCGGTTTTTCCGCCGTTGCACGTGCAGGAATTGCAGTCGTCGAGCGTCGGGAACTCAGAGCCAACCGGAAATTCAATGCCTCCGCTCAAACACGGCGAGCGATCGTCCGCGGGCCCCAGCGGAGACACGTCGTGCGATTCACCGCTCTTGCAGCCGCAGATCGCAAGCAACGCGAACATCGCCCGCATCGCTGTAAGCCTCCAACCGCGACCCGCCACAGCCCGAGCATAGCTCTGGCGCTTGCCGCGGAGCAAAGCTCACGGCTCTTGGTCCGGATCCGGCTTCCCCTGCTTCGGCCGCATCTTCTCCGGCACATGCCCCAAATTCACGCGCACTCGCCACCAATTGGTCGACCGCCCGCGCATCGAGTCGACCAAGATGTCTTCGACGCTGAAATACGCGGCCACGTCCGCGTGCGCGTGGAGCCAGCGTTCGAGTCCGGCGAGCGCCGTGTCGCGGTCGGCGGACTTTGCGATCACGAGCAACGCCGCCTTCGCGCGACTGCGCGACTTCACGACCGCAGGCTTCGCTTCCGCTGTCGGCTTCTCAGCGCTGGCCGTCACTCCACGTCCGCGTCGCTCCCGCCCACGCGAACCCCCACTCCGAAACTCGCCCGGCCACGGCGCATCCTTCACGCCCGCCGCCGCGTCGCGCTCGGCAAGCTCCAAAAGCCCCTCGAGCGATCCGCGCTCGTCGTCCATCTTCGCGTGCGGATCGCCGATCTCCGCGAAGCGCTTCGGCATCGTGAACAGCGTAAAATCTGCGGGATCGCAGTCCGGCACTTCGCGCCACGTCAACGGCGCGGAAACGCGCGCGTCCGGCAACGGGCGCACCGAATAGGCCGAGCACGTGGTGCGGTCTTTGGCGTTTTGGTTGTAGTCGAGGAAGACGCCGTGGCGTTCGTCCTTCCACCATTTGCTGGTCGCAAGTTTCGGCACGCGACGTTCGACGGCGCGGGCGAGCGCGAGCGCAGCACTGCGCAGCTCGGTGAAGGTCCAGCGCGGTTCGATCCGCACGTTGATGTGCATGCCGCGCGAGCCGCTCGTCTTTGGAAAACCGATCAAGCCCTGTTCGTCGAGCAGCGCGTTGACTTCGAGCGCGACGCGAATCACGTCCTGCCACGGAACGCCGGGACCCGGATCCAAATCGACGCGCAGCTCATCCGGATGTTCGAGATCCGCGCTACGAATCGGATGCGGATGCAGCTCGAGACAACCGAGATTGACGATCCAAATCAAACCAGCAACGTCGTCGACCACGATCTCTTCCGCCGTGCTGCCGGACGGGAACGTGAGCACCACGCTGCGAATCCACTCGGGCCGACCTTCCGGCGCGCGCTTTTGATAGAACGGCGGCGCTTCCGCCCCATCGACGAAGCGCTTCAGCACGATCGGCCGCGCGCGAATACCTTGCAACGCGCCCGCCGCCACGCGCGCGTAGTACTCGACCACTTGAAGTTTCGTGATCTTCTGTTGCTTCGCGAAGTAGAGCTTGTCCGGATGCGTGATGCGCACATGCCGGCCTTCGATCGCGAGCGTGACGGCGCCTTCGTCGCGAGTCATCTGGGACCTGCGTGCAGGCTAGCAAGAACCCTGATTTTTATTGATGGTCACGCGCCACGTCGCGTGCCATCCCAGCCTTCGGCGTCTCGTCGCGACTTCTCGCAACGAGCCCGCCCCGCGCTGCTGAACGCCGGCACAGGCACCCAACCCCTCTCCTTCTTCTTCCGGCTCGGGGCGATTCGCCGGCGAATCTCCGCAAGAATCCCCCGAAGAACGCGGAGCTTGACGAGCCCGGAACCTTCGTTCATAAGACCGCCCCCCGGCCCTTTGCGGCTCGTCCGCGCGCCGGCTTTGCGAGCCGCTCCTCTAAGGAGCCTCGCTCGGAGTCGAATCCCATGCCGAAGATGAAGACCAACCGCGCTGCCGCCAAGCGCTTCAAAGTGACCGGAAGCGGTCGCGTCCGCCGCCCGAAGGGCAACGCGCAGCACGGCCTCATCGGCAAATCGCGTAAGCGCCGTCGCCGTCTGCGCGACAACGACATGGTGGATGCCGCCATGGAGCACCGCGTGAAGATCATGCTCCCCTACGGGTGAGCGCCGGTTACAGGAATTTAGGAGAATCGCAGTATGTCCCGCGTTAAACGAGGTGCAGCGCCCCGCCGCCGCCACAAGCGTGTCCTCGACCAGGTCGAGGGTTTCTTCGGTGGTCGCAAGAACCGCTATCGCCAAGCGATGCGCGTGCTGTGGAAGTCCTGGCAATACGCCTACGCCGGACGCAAGCTCCGCAAGCGTGACTTCCGCGTGCTTTGGATTGCCCGCATCAACGCAGCGGCTCGTGCCAACGGCACCAGCTACTCGCGCCTGATCGCCGGTCTCAAGAAGTCTGGTCTCGAGCTCGACCGCAAGATCCTCGCCGATCTCGCAGTGAATGACACTGGTGCGTTCACCCAGCTCGCAGCCCTTGCTGTCGCCA
>DASYCL010000329.1:0-2589 GCA_036500245.1 Polyangiaceae bacterium
CAGCGCTCGTGCACGTGCGCGGACCCACGGACAATCGCGACGCCCGCGGGTGCGTCATCGAACAAAGCTTCGAGCGGGTTCCAGTCGCTCGCTGCGCCCGAAACGCCGTCCTTCGAATCATCTTTGACCGCCAAGGGGCCAGTATTACAGCCCAGTCACGTGAGCGAGTCACGCCAAAGAGCCCGAAAGGGTTCGACCTCGGCGCCATGAACCCCACAAAACGCGGCATTTATCCCCCAATTATTCGGCCTCGGGCCGAGCCTCGCACTCGCCATACCCACGGCGACAATCCGATCGTAAAACTCCTGGCGTGACTTCCCTCACAGCAACTCCGCTCACTCAGCCCAAAGCTCAGGTCTTGCTCGGCGATCGTTTGGTCGAGCTGCCGGAGCTCGCGCCGGGCGAGCGCGTCGTGTCGCTCGCAGAGTTCGGAGAGCTGATCGTGATCTCGAAATCGGCGAGCGACGCCGCGCGCGACGCGGTGCTCCGCGCGAGCGAAGCCCTCGCCGATCTGGCCGCGGTCAGCGACGCCGCGTTGAACCAATTCTTCACCGAGTTCGCCGCGCGCCTCGAAGACGAGCCAGTGTTCGCCGAAATCGCGCGTGCCAACGCGGCAGACGTGAGCGACGCACGCGCGCGCGGCCGCGCCGTCGGCCGACTCGAGCTCACCGCGCGCATGCGAAGCGACATGATCGCGGGGCTACGCGGCTGGGCCGAAACGCCATCGCGCATCGGCGAAGTGATCGAACGCCGTCAAGGTGAAGGCTACTTGATCGAACGCCGTCGCGCGCCGCTCGGCGTCGTCGCGTTCGTCTTCGAAGGCCGCCCGAACGTGTTCGCGGATGCTGCCGGCGTACTCAAAAATCGCAACACGGCGGTGTTCCGCATTGGGGGCGACGCCCTCGGCACCGCGATCGCGATTGAAGAACACGCACTCCGCCCCGCGCTCCTGGCCACCGGCATGCCCGAAGACGCGCTCTGCCTCGTGCGCAGCAAAGAACACGGCGCCGCGCACGCCCTCTTCACCGAACGCGCAGTGCGCCTCGCCGTCGCGCGCGGCTCGGGGCGCACGGTCGCGCTACTCGGCGCGATCGCCAAACAACACGGCATCCCGGCTTCGCTCCACGGCACCGGCGGCGCGTGGATGTGGATCGAAGCGAGCGCCGCGCCCGAACGCGTGGCGAACGCCATTCGCTTCAGCCTCGATCGCAAAGTGTGCAACACGCTGAACGTGCTCGTGCTCGAACGCGCCGCCATCGCGAAACTCGGACCGACGATTGAGAGCGCTTTGACGGAACTGAAAGCCAAAGTCGCGGTGGCTCGCGGCTCCGAGGGCGTCGTCACGGCCAGTCAGATGATCGAAGAAAGCGCGCTCGGGCGTGAATGGGAGTGGGACGGCGTGCCCGAGCTGTCATTCGCGATCGCGGAGGATTTGCCGCACGCAGTGGGGTTGATCAACCAGTACAGCCCGAAATTCGTGGCTTCGATTTTGTCCGAGCGGAGCGGCGCGTTCGAAGCGTTTTACGCGGCCGTTGAAGCGCCGTACGTGAGCAACGGCTTCACGCGCTGGGTGGACGGACAATGGGCTTGGCATCGGCCCGAGCTCGGGCTCACTAATTGGGAGACTGGGCGGCTGCTGGGGCGCAGTGGGTTTCTGTCGGGGGATGATTTGACGACGGTGCGGGATGTGTTTGTGGATCAGACTGGGAGGGCGGAGCAGAGGCGGTGAAAACTGAACCCGAGATGAGTCGCGGTTCGGCCTTGGAGTCTTCGCGCGCCAACAAAAGGTGAGTTGCTTGGACCGAGTTGGCGGTTTGTGGGCGTCGACGGATGGGGAGAGTCAGAATTCCTGTGTAGTTTGACTCAGGAAACGACTTCTGAAATGTCTAGTCGAACGAGTACGCGAGTCTACCGAACGTGACGACGCCAGTGAACGTCGTTTCGGATGAGGCGCGCCGATGGCCAGCACAGCCATGGCGAGCACCAGCACGGCGAGAGTCCCAAACACGACCGCCGCCAGTTTGCGAAAGTCGCGTCGGGTCGCGTCGGCATCGTGAAGCTTGAGCTCCGCGATCATCGAGTCTGCTTCACCTCGACGATGAAAACGAACGTAGAAGAAGAAGCCAATCGCTAAGCACAGGACGACTACCCGCGCGCGACTTATGTGAGGGACGCGTTCGTGCGTGAACCCCAGATAAGCTGCGAAAATTGACACCGAATGGAGCACGGTGATCGTCGAAATTTGCGCCAGCGCAACCAATTCGGGATCGTTTCGTCGACCCCACTTGCGCAGGTTCCAATTGTAAAGCTGCGCGTACATCCAGCGCCACGGGCTCGGCATTGATTGTGCCTCGCATAGCTTGCGGCTCCCGTAAAACGGCCACTCCAAATGGATCTCGTCGATGCGCCGCATCAACGCCAATTCCTCGGCGCTGGTGCCTACCGGCTCGTAGTACAGCCCCGAGCGGCCGACTGCGAGCAGCTCGCATTGACGCCGAAGCGAAATCTCTTGTTGGACCTGAATCATGGCTCGGCGCTGCTTCAGCGGGGTCGCGCGAGCCCGCGTGCTAAAAAATCGCGCTCGACCGT
>DASYCL010000330.1:0-2000 GCA_036500245.1 Polyangiaceae bacterium
CGAAAGCGTGGATCGGCATCAACTCGAGCGCGGTGACGCCGAGCTCCTTCAAGTAGTTGATGATCGATGGGTGGCACATGCCGAGGTAGGTGCCGCGCAGCGCTTCCGGCACTTCCGGGTGCCGAATCGTGAGCCCACGCACGTGCGCTTCGTAGATAATGAGCTCGTGAAACGCTAGATTTGGCCGTCGATCGTTGCCCCAATCGAACTTGGGATCGTTCACCATCGAGAGCGGCGCGCCGAGCGCTTGCGTGCCCGAGATTTCGAGATCTTCGCGCTCGCCGCCGACTTCGTATGCGAAGGAGCCGGCGGACCAGTCTTGAATTCCAGCGAGCGCTTTGGCGTAAGGATCGATCAGCCGGACGTTCGGGTTGAAGCGCAAGCCGAGTTCGGGATCGTATGGTCCGTGGGCGCGGTATGCGTATAGTTGACCGGGCGCGATCTCGTCGACGTAAGTGTGCCAGACGAAGCCGGTCCGCTGCTTCAAGGCTAGCCGCGTCTCTTCACCCGTGGGGTTGATCAGGCACAGTTCGAGTTTCTCCGCCGATTCGGAAAAGATCGCGAAGTTTACGCCGCGTCCGTCCCACGTGGCGCCGAGTGGATAAGGGTTGCCAGGCTTGTAGCGCACGCATCTTCCTTGGTTCACCGGCGCGCCCTCGCGCGCCGTTCGCGACCACAGGGGCAATCACCGTGCCGCCAAGGCGCGAGGCTCACCGCGAATTCACCGCGAATTCGCAGCTGAAAATGACCGCGTTTCTCACGTTTTTTGCGCGCCCCGTAGCAATTTGCACACCCAACGCACGATTGCCTCGACTCAGAGCATGTTCGTCCCGCCGAAGGGCGAACTGCCACCGAAGGGCGAGCCACCGAAGGGATTGCCGAACGGATCACCGGAGCCGGTGCCACCGAGACCGAACGGGTCGCTGCCGCCGAGTCCTCCGAGGCCCGGAGTGCCGTCGAAGGTACCGCCGGTGCCGGTGTCACCACCGGTCGCCGCGCCGCCATTGCCGCTCGTGTTCGAGCTGCCGCCAACACCCGTGCTGCCGCCTTCGACGATCACCACGGGTGTCGGTGCTCCGATCGTTGGACCGTGGCCATCGTCGCCGCTGCAGGCGAACGCAAAGCTCGAGCCGATCGCGAGAGCGAAGCCCACTAAGAAGCGTGGCGAAAAAGCGTCGATCATTTTGCACCTCCGAGGGCGCTGTGAGTCGCCCTGCGTGCCCGTTAACGGTGCAAAATCGATACCGTTACTTGGCCGGTTTCGCCGCCGCGCTCGTGGCGCCTTTTGCGCCGAGCGCCTGCTGAATCTCTTGTGCTTCCTGCAGGTGGTGCGCGACGTGTGGCTGAATTTGGTTCAGATACGCCTTCAAATCCTGGTTTTTGACGTTCGGCAAAAGCTGGTCGTTCAACGCGGCGAGCAGCTTTTGGTGCGCATCGACTTGAGCGTCGATGTACGCCTTGTCGAACGCGGCGCCGTCGGAGCTCTTGAGCGAGTTCATCGCGCTCGCGGCCGCGGTGCCGAGCGTGTTGCCGAGCGCGCTCTCCGCGGTCGGTAGCTTGAGTTTATCTTGATTTTTCTTGGCCTCTTCATGAGCGGCGATCATCTTGGCGGCAAAGCGTTGCACCTCTTTGTCTTTCGATTTGAGGCGCGCAAGCTTTCCCTCTTCGATTTCGGTGCTGTTCGCGCTGTCGGTGATGGCGGCGATTTGATCGTCGCTGAGCGCGTTCGGCTTTGCTGAGTTCGGCGCGCCGGTATCGTTCTTTGCGGCGGTCGGCGCAGGCGCCGCGTCCGCGGGTGGTCCGGCGTCCGGCCCATTCACGGGCGCGGGCGGAAGCTCAGCCGGCGCGATCGTCGGCGCAGCGGCGGGCGTATCCGGATTTTTTTGTTCACCGCCGCAATGCAGCAGCGCGAAACTCGAGCACAAGCACAAGACGGCGAGCGAAGTTCGATTCATGACCACCTCGACGTGAACGGAATGGAAGGAGCGCAGGGAGTCGAC
>DASYCL010000331.1:0-8641 GCA_036500245.1 Polyangiaceae bacterium
GCATACGGGAAACTCGGCCATTACCTCAAATGCTTGGCGTTCGACAATCGAAGAGCGACCTCGAGGCGCCACGCGCCCGGCTTCGCGCGAAGAAGCCAGCTTCCAGCCGAATCGGAACCACCGGCCACTTGGCCAGCGAACGCGGTTTGGCGCTGATTTTGCGCCTGCCGGAGACCAGAACTCGCCCTTGTGCCGGCATAGAATTCGGGCTCTGTTTGCGCGAGTGAGCTTGGGTTTTTTCTCGCGCCGGAGCGCGTCGGCGGTCGTCGTGCTCGCGCTTTCCGCTGCCGCGTTGGCATCGAGCGCGAGCGCACAACCGCAAAGCGCGGCCAAGCGGCTCGAAGCGATTCGCGCCGAGATGGAGAAGGGGCAAGCGTTATACGTCGCGGGCAACTACGCGGGTGCGGCGCAAGTCTTCGAAGCGGGCTACGCGACGTACCCGTACTCCGCGTTCTTGTTCAACGCCGGCGTTTGCTACCAAAAGCTGAACGACGTCGACCACGCGCTCGCTAAGTTCAAGGACTACGAGCGCGTCGATCCGAACGCGCCCGACACCGACAAAGTGAATCAGCGCATCGCTGTGCTCGAAGCCGCCAAAGCCGCAGCCATCGCCGCCGCGGTGCCGGTACCCGTGCCCGATGGCGGCGCGGATGCTGGTGCCGTCGATGCGGGTGCGGCAACGCCGCCAAAGCCAACCGTGGTGCTGCCGTCGACCGACGATCAGAACGCGATGAAGTCGCTCGTGGTGATCGAGACCGAACCCGACGGCGCGCCGCTTCGGATTTATAGCCGCACCGACCCGAACGCGCCGCCGTTTCAACTCGGCGCGACCAACCCGGGTTGGAAAGAGGTCGTTGCGACGCGCGCGCCGGCGAACCTCACGCTCGACGTCGGGCACTATCACGTCGTGGTCGAGAAATTCCGCGACTTCAATGCGAGCGAAGCGGACATGGACGTGTCGCCCGGGCACGTGCACCAATTGAAGGCGAATCTGTCGCAGGGCAAATTCATGGCTTTCTTGCGCGTTTCCGCCAACGTGCTCGGCGCGCACATCTGGGTCGACGATCAGAAAAAGCAGCACTCCGAATGGGGCGAGACGCCGCACGGCGAACTGATCGAAGGCGGCGCACACGTGGTCCTGGTCGAGGTGCCCGGTTTCGAGCCGCTGCTCACCAACGTGAACCTCCAGCACGGCGAACAGAAGGAACTCGAAGTGCGCTTGGCTCGCGTCGGTTACGGCGTGTTGCGCATCGATTCGTCGTCTTCGGCGCCCGAGATCAAGGTGCACATCGACGAAGAACCGAAGGGCGTTTGGCGCAGCGGCGAGGCGCCGCTCGACGTCCGTGCCGACTCGGGTCCACACAAGCTTTCGATCTCGAGCGACGGTCGCAAGACGTTCGAAGGCATGGTGAGCGTGCCACGCGGACAAGTACTGCCGCTCCATGCGAACCTGATTCCGAAGTATCCGCGCGGTCCGGCTTGGACGCAGGCGGCGATCGGCGCCGCGCTCTTGGGCGGCGCGATCTACGCTGGCCTCGAATCGAATCGCTTGCACGATCAACTCGCGAGCGATCGCCAAGCGGGCACTTTGGAAGCCAGCGACAGCCGCGCGACCGAGGGAAAAATCTTCGCCATCGGCGCGGACGCGGGCTTCGCGCTAGCGGGCTTGTTCGGCGCGCTTTCCGCCTACAATTTCATTCGTGATCCGCTGCCCGAGTCCTCGATCGCTGGCGATAAGTTGCTCGAGTTCGAGGATCCCATGAAGCAGCGCCCAGTCGCGCGCTTGCGACCGGCAGCAGGCGCGCGCGAACGCGTCGTCGAGCGCGGGCGCGGGCCGTCGCTCGAGCTCGTGCCGCGAGCTTCGCTGAGCGGCGCTGGGCTGTTCCTCGGAGGGCATTTCTGATGCGCTCGCGCTCGTTCGCCGAACTCGTCGCGCGCGTCGCGCTCTTGACCGTCGCGCTCGGCGTTTCAGCTTGCTCTTGGTCGCGCTTCGACGACGAAACCAACAACGCGCCGATCGTGCTGCTCGATCAGCCCGGTTCGATGAAGCATGGCTTCGGCGTCAGCGTGGCGACGGCGACCGAGGGCGATCACGTCGAAGTGCTGGTCGGGGGCGGCATCGGCGTGTCGAACGGCGCGATGTACGACATCGGCAATGCTGAGTCACCGAGCACGACCGCGGTGGATTCGGGGTATTGCAAGGCAGAGCCTTGTTTTCTCTCGTCGATGCTCGGCGGCCTCGCGTCCGCGCCCGGTCCCGATCAGCGCGATCGCTCGCTCTGCTTCGCTGTCGGCGCCGGCACGAGCACCGGCATCGAAGGCATCATCTTCCGCTGCCAAGACGCCACCGAGTACGCGCTGCCGATTCCGACCGACGCAGAGACCCTACTCGACTTCGCCTTGGCCCAAGCGCAAACCGACGATTTCCCGCTCAGCGCCGATCGCACGGCGAACCCCGCGCTGCTCGCGAGCTCGCCGTCGGCCCGGGTGGCTTGGTTTTACCCCGCGGGCAATCCCGCGTTCAGCGAGCTCGGCGCGCCCCAGGGCACGCCCATCGACGACGATTCGTTTGGCAAAAGCCTGGCGGTTTTGCCGCAAAGCGACGACAAGGGCTCGGGTCGCATCTTCGCCGTCGGCATTCCGAACTTGAACGAAGTCTTGCTCTGGAAGACCGACGGCGGAAGCGCCTCGAGTTACATCGGTTGTTTGGGCGGGCCGGCGGGGTTCGGTCTCGCGCTCACCGGCGGCAAGGTCAACCGCGACGACACTTCGGATCTGGTGATCTCGGACAGTATCAATGTCTATGTCATCGACGGCAGCGCGCTCTTTGCTTTGCCCGTGACCGATTCGACCGCGTGCAGCTTCGCTTCGCTGCCCGAGGGCGCTCTGCTCGGATCCTTCGGCTGCGGCACGAATAGTAGCTTGAGCGGCTGCGCCAGCTCGGAGTTCGGCGCCGCGCTCGCAGTCGGCGATCTCGACGGCGACGGCGACGGCGAAGTGATTGTCGGCGCGCCGAGTATGACCGTTCGTGACCAAAACCAAGCCGGCGCGCTACTCGTCTACGATGTGGACGATCCGCGCGATTCGTCCTTGGCCGACGCAAAATTCATTTCTTCGGCACAGTCGGGCGATCAGCTCGGTCGCACGATCGCGACGCCGACGATCGGCGATCGCGACATCATCCTGGCAGGCGCGCCCGGGAATGGTAAAGCGGCGTTGTTCTATTGTTCATCGCTGCTCCCGGCGGGAGCCGCAGGTTCGCGCTGTCCGTAGCGAAAGCGCTGAGAAAACCCGGGGTTATCTTGTCGATTCTGCCCGAACGCAAACAAATCCTGGTCGTCGATGATGAACCGAACTTGCGGCGCGTGCTGAGCGCGCAGCTCGAGCGGGACGGCTACGACGTGCACACCGCCGAAGACGGCGAAGAAGCGCTGACCATCCTCAAGGAAAATCACCTCGATCTCGTGATCACCGATCTGCGCATGCCGAAGGTGGACGGCATGGAGCTCTTGCGCCGGGCGCTCGAGCTGGACGACGAATTGCCGGTCGTGATGATCACCGCGCACGGCACCGTCGACAACGCGGTCGAAGCGCTCAAGACCGGCGCCTTCGATTACCTCACGAAACCATTCGATCAAGCCGAAGTGCGCGCGATCGTGCGCAAGGCGCTGCGTACGCGTGATCTATCCGCAGCCGAGGCGACGCGCCCGGAGTCGGACGCGCGTGAAGCGGCGCGTTACGGCATCATCGGCCAGAGCCCGAGCATCCTCGAGCTCTACGCCGTCCTCGATCGCGTGGCGGACACGCCGACCACGGTGCTGATCACCGGCGAGAGCGGCACCGGCAAAGAGCTCGTGGCGCGCGCGTTACACGAAAACTCTTCGCGTCGCGACAAGCCGTTCATCAAGGTGAACTGCGCCGCGATCCCGAAGGATTTGATGGAGAGCGAGCTCTTCGGGCACGAGCGCGGCGCGTTCACCGGCGCGGTCGGTTCGAAGCCGGGTCGCTTCGAGTTGGCCAGCGGCGGCACGCTGTTCCTCGACGAAATCGGCTCGATTCCCGTCGAAATGCAGGTGAAATTGCTGCGCGCGCTGCAAGAGAGCGAGTTCGAACGCGTCGGCGGCGTGAAGACAATCCGTGTCGATGTGCGGCTCGTAGCCGCCACCAACAGTGATTTGAAGCGCGAAATCGCGGCCGGTACTTTTCGCGAGGACCTGTACTACCGCCTGAACGTGGTGCCGATTCGTTTGCCCTCGCTGCGCGAGCGCGCGACGGACATCCCGCTGCTCGTGAAGCATTTCATCGACAAGTTCAACGCGCGCTTGAAGAAAAGCGTGAGCGGCGTCGCTGTCGATGCCGAAGCACATTTGGTTTCGTATCCTTGGCCGGGCAACATTCGCGAGCTCGAGAACGTGATCGAGCGCGCAGTGCTATTTTCGGACGGCACTGAGCTCAAAGTGCACGATTTGCCCGCCGAAGTGCGGGACATGTCCACATCCGAGCCGCCTTCGACGACGCAGCCTTCCGAGCCCGGCGCCGTGCCGCCGACGCCGGATGGCTTGAAGGAACAAGTCAAAGCGGCGATGAGCCGGCTCGAGCGCGAGCTGATCGTCAAAGCGCTCGATCAAACTTCGAGCAACGTGACGCACGCGGCGCGTCTGCTCAAGATCTCGCGCAAAGGTTTACAGCTCAAAATGAAGGAGCTCGGTCTGCGCGAGCGAGACGAGCGCTCGGAGTCGTGAGCGCGCGACGCGGCGCAGCGAGCCTTTTGTGCGTGACACTCGCGCTCGCCTGCCGCGGGCATCGCGAAACACCGAAAGTCGACGCAGCGCCGCAAAATTCCGCCGATTCGTCGATCGCGCCGCCGGAAACCTTACCCGAGCCGCGTCAAGGCATGGCCTGGATCCCGCGCGGTCCGCTCGTGGCCGGCACGCCCGAAGGCAGCTTGCCGCGCATCGCGGACGAAGAAATGCCGGGCGAACAAGTCATCCTCAAGGGTTATTACATCGACGTTTTTCCGTATCCGAACGAAGAAGGCGCGATCCCGCTCAGCAACGTGACACAAGACGCGGCACAGGCTTTGTGCGTCGAGCGCGGCAAGCGCTTGTGCAGCGAGCTCGAATGGGAGCGCGCTTGCAAAGGTCCGGACAATCACCGCTACGAATACGGCGAAGTGTACCGCGCCGAACGCTGCGGCACCGGCGCAGTGCCCGCGATGCGCCCGACCGGCATCCGCGTCGCGTGTCACAGTGAGTTCGGCGTGCGCGACCTGCACGGCGGAGCTTGGGAATGGACTTCGAGCCCGTGGGGTCGCGGCAGCGCGCCCGGCTACGTCAGCCTGCGCGGCGGCAATTCAGCCGAAGGCGAGATCGTCGGGCGCTGCGCGAACGCGGAACCGCGCAAGCCCGCCGACGCGAGTGGCACGGTCGGCTTTCGTTGTTGTGCGGGCGAGCCGAACACGGCCTCGGTCGTGCTCGAGATCAAGCGCGGGCAAAATCTCAAATTCCTAGACAAAATCGACAAAGACCAGCTGTCCCAAGTGCTCGATACGTTACCGGACGAAGCCAAAAAAGATCTCGGCGGCCGCGCCGGCATCAGCGTCGACCATCAGTGGCAATGGCACCCGATCGGCAACGAGGAGCTCTTCGCGACCCGGCTTTGTTCAGGGCTCGGGCAGCATCCAGCTTGCGGTGTGGTGATCGATCGGGTGGTGCTTGGTCACGCTCAGATCCTCGGTTGGGCATCGAGCAGGCACTGGCTACCGAGCGTCGAGACGGATCGCGATCCGCGCGATCTGTGGATGATCGGCGGCGACGAAACCGGCACTTATCAGCGTTTGATCCAGTACCGTTACGGCACGCTCGCGATCACGGCGGAAGAGCATCGCTTGCGCGAGCGTCTGAGCAAGAAGCGGAAGAAAAAGCACTAGTACTTTGGTTTAGATCTGCGTTCCGGATTTCCATGGGCCCAACGAGTGAGGGCCGCCGAAATCCTTCAGTACGGCAAACTTATCCTCAGTACTCGATCCGTCGCGACGTACGACAACCCGGAACGGAGTTCCAGGCTGTCGTACTAAGCCGGTCATCACCGAACAGCGTGCCGACGGCGAGCGCGATCGCTTGAAACGGCTCCGCATTGACCACCTCGTTGCGCTCCGCTCGCATCAGCGTGATGTAGCCGTCCGCGCTTGGCGCATCACGGTGAGCGTCGCGTCGCGCGGGTCGACGAGCCAATAGTAGAGGAACATTTGACCTCGCCGTTCGAGCTGAGTGCGCAGGTGCGAATGCCGCGGGCGCTCACCGCCACGGGTTCCGTTCCCGCGCTGCCCCAGCTGCGGCGCATCGAGCGAGCGGGCTCGAGTTTCAGCAGATAAAACTGAAATCAACTATCCGGCGCGCACCACGCGTCCAGGTGCGAGACCGCGGTGCGCCCGCGGATATCGAGCCGCTCGAGCTCGCGGGTCGTGCGCTCTTCTTCGGGATAGTTGTTCGCGTCCATGGCGCTAGCGAGTGCGCGCAGGTTCTGCGCGGTGGCGTTGAGGATACCGGCGTATTCGGCGACGTTCTTCGCCATCTGCTCGCTCGAAAATTCGAGTGGGCCGAGGTCTTTTGCCAGGCGCTCGTAGCGACCCGCGGCCGCCACGTAGCGAGCGCTGCTTGGCTTGTTGGTTGGGCCGCCTGCCGCGCCGCCGGTCGGCGCGCCCGCGTCCGTCAGCGCGAGGACTTCGTCGAGCGCGGGATTCACTTCGGCGATCAATTTGCGACACTGTTTGGTCTTCGTGAAGCGGCTGCAGCCGCTGCTCGCGAGCGCGAGGCAGCCGATCAGTGCGCACGAACCGAGCCGAAAAAGCAGGCGCCGAAGCGAACGGGCAGGCGAAAACATTGGGCTTGCGCTCGGCCTTCGCCGAGGAGAATTTACCGTAACATCATGCGCGGCGTAGAAACAATCCGGCGCCTCGGCTCGGTCGCGGCTGTCGGCTTCGCTGCGCTCATCGTGGGTTGCGAGCAGCGCCCGCATCCGCCGCACAAGCCGCCGCCGCATGCGTCGAGCTCGGCGCTGCCACTCGGCCCGCTCGAGCCGCCGCCGGCGCCGTCGATGTTGCTGCCGATCGCCGAAGCACTCGAAGAAGTGCACGACAAGAAAGCGGCGATCGTGCCGCCGCACGATGAGACATCGCGGCTCGCGTTCGGCAAGGGCCGGCTCGCGCAAGCAGAGGCCCAGAAGGTCGTGTTTCGCGACACCAAGGACGGCAGCGCGATCGCCGAGTCCGAGCTCGGAGCCGTGCGCGCCGTGGGCGTCGGCGTCGACGGGTCGCTATTCGCGCTCGGGCTCTCGAGCGGAGTGCGACTCGAGCCGAAGCTGACGAAGCCGCGCACGTTCCCGCACGTGGCGTTTTTTCCCGGCGCGGCGCTTTTTCCGGATCTCGAAGATCCGAGTCACTTTTATGTCTACTACGGCGCCGAAGCCGAGCTCTTTCACTTTCCCTTCGAAGCGGAGGGCGGCGCGTTCTTACCGATCGAAGATCGCTTTTCACTCGCAGGCTGTGTCGGTGCGCCCGCGCTGACGCACGATGGCGCCTTCCTGTGTGCGACAGAGGACGGCGTCGAGCGGCGTGCGCCGCGTGGGCGCGAAACGCGCTTCAAGTGGCCGAAAGGCGTCAAAGACGTGGTGCGCCTCTTGCCAGCGAAGCGGCTCGATGACTTTTTTGCGCTGACACAGCGAGGCGGAGTCGTGCATTTGCGGCTGGAGCAGGGGTTGCCCGCGCTCGATCGTTTTCAATTGCCGGCGCCGCCGTTCGCCGCAGCCGCCAACGACGAAGCGCTCGCGTTCGTGCTCGTCAGCGCGCCTGCTGAAGGCAAGGGCCGTCACTTCACGTTGCTCGTGACCGACTTCGGCGGCCAAGAGCGTTTCAAAATCGAGCTCGAGAGCAAACCTGCGCCGCCGGGTGAGGATTGGATCAAAGCCGTGATCGGCGACAAGAATCTCGCTATTTCATCGTTCGAGCCGCTAGTCGCGGTCGGTGGCGCCGACGCAGTGACGGTTTGGGACTACGCGCGCGCCGCGCCGGTTTTCACGCGCTAAACTAAGTTGCAGATGCAACTTGATTCGGCGTTTGCAAAGCGCACGCGCGGGTGAATGCCGCATTTTTATATAAGTCTGGAGCGCTCGGCCAAATGCTCGAAAGTTGGCCGTTTTATCGATTGCGGGCATTGAGCCAAGGTGATGACCGGTGCCCGCTTCGAATCCGAACTCGCGCTCGTGAAACGGGTCGCGGACGAGCTCGCGCAACAGAAGAAGGAGCGCGCGACCAGCGCTCACCTCTTGGCCGCGCTCGCCGCGCGTCCCGGCCCAGCCTGCGATCTATTGCGCGAACGCAGACTCGACGTCGACGACTTGCTCAAGCTCGGTCGCGCGATCGACGAGGAGCTCGATGAACCCGTGAAGTCTTCGCTCCAGCGCGCGAAGGAAATCGCTGGACGCATGGGCGAAAGCGATGCCTCGGCGGTGCACGTGCTCGTCGCATTGCTCGGCGAGCCGCGCAGCTCGGCGCGCCGCGCGCTCGAGAACTTCGGCTGTGACATCGCTCGGCTTCGCACTCAGGCGGTGCAAGTCGGGCTCGGGCTCGTTGGGCGGAGGCGTT
>DASYCL010000332.1:0-2561 GCA_036500245.1 Polyangiaceae bacterium
CGGCAATCGCGCCGAAGAGTGCAGGACGATCGAAGTCTTCGGCGTGCTCGTTCACAGCTGGAAGGCGCCGATGCGCGACAGCCTGCCGCTTCTAAAGGAAGGTTTTCGGGCCGGCGTCGAATCGGGTGAAACCGCGTTCGCCGCGTTCAATCTCAACTCCGTGCTCATCAACGCCTTGCCTTCGGGCATGCCCTTGAACGAGCTCTTGGCAGAAGCCGATGTCGCGCTCGACTTCGCGGTCACGCAGAAGAACCGCGCGAGCGTCGAGATCGCCCTTCCGCAGCGCCAAATCGCCCGCGCGCTCACGGGCGCGACGACGAGCCCGGACGTCTTCGACGATCAGGATTTCTCCGAGGCCAAATTCCTGGAAGAGGCCGGTAGCCACCAAACCGCGCTCGGGCACTATTGGGTCGCGAAGCTTCAAATGGCCTATCTCATGGGCGACTACGCGCGTGCTTCGAAGTTTTCAGAGGAAGCGGCCAAGCGCATTCCGACGGGCATCCTCGGTATGATCACTTCGGCCGAGCATGTTTTCTATACGGCGCTGACGATGGCAGCGACGGCGACGGCGACGACCGACTTGGGCGAGCTGCGCGCGCTCCATCAGAAGCTCGTCGTCTGGGCCGAATATTGTCCGGCCAACTTCGCGCACAAAGTCTCGCTCGTCGGCGCCGAGATCGCGAGGCTCGATCGCATGTTCGGTGATCCGTCTACGCTCTATCGCGCCGCGATCCAGGAGGCCGAACGCGAACGGTTCGTACAAAACGAAGCGCTCGCCCACGAGCTTCGCGCGCGGTTTTTATTGGGTGAGCACGAGCCCGAGTTCGCTGCGGTGCACGCGCGGCTTTCGCGCGATCGTTATCGCCGGTGGGGCGCGACGGTGAAGATCGCGGCGCTCGAGCGAGCGCTCCCCGAATGTTTTCGTTCGGAATCGCCGGCGACCCGTCGAGGAGCTTCGATCGACGAGATGGCGTTGATCAAAGCTTCGCAGGCCATCTCGATGGAGACCGCGCCCGAGCGGCTCTTCGAACGGATCCTGCGCGTCGTCGTCGAGGTCGCCGGTGCTCAGCGTGGGACGTTGGTGCTCGCGCAGGGCGGCGAGCTCATGGTTCATGCGCGAATCGAAGCGGCCGACGAGGCGTCGGTCTCCGTGGGCGAGGTGCCGCTCGAGCAATGCATCGATCTTCCGTCGGCCATCTGTCGATACGTGCTGCGGACGAGAGAGTTTCTTCTGCTCCCCGACGCCTCCGCGTCCGGCATGTTCGCGCGCGACCCGGTGGTGCAGCGACGACGCGTGCGGTCGGTCCTTTGCGTGCCGCTCGTGAAGCAGTCGGCGCTCGTGGGACTGATTTATCTCGAGAACAACGCGATGGCGGGAGCGTTCGCCGAAGACCTGCTCGAGGTCGGACAAGTGCTCGCCTCGCAAGCGGTGATCTCGCTCGAGAACAGTACGCTCCTCAGGAAACTCCAGGCGCTCACGGGCGCGCTCGAGGAGCGCGTCGCGGATCGGACGCAGCGCCTCACGGACCAAATCGCGGCGCGAGACAAGGCGGAGACCGCGCTGCGGGTGACGGAGACACGTCAAGCGCTGCTGCTCGAGCTCAGCGACGCGCTCCGAACGCTGCGCGATCCGGATGCGATCAAGCAGACCGCGATGCGCCTCCTCGGCGCGCACCTCGGAGTCGCGCGCGCGTACTATTTCCACGTCGAACGCGACGCCGATGGCGCGTGGATTCAGCGCATCGAACCGGGCTACGCGAGAGACCCGGCATTGCCTGAATTCGCCGGTGCCCATGAGCTCGAACCGTTTGGCCGTGAGATGCTCGAAAGCTTCGCGCTCGGCGAGGTCGTCGCGGTCGAGGACGTCGCCGCCGCGCCAGGCATGACGAACGAGCAACGTGACGTCTTTCGCGCAGCTCGGGTCGCAGCATTCGTCAACGTGCCCTTGCAGCGCGACGGCACGTACATCGCGGGCATCGGCGCGCATGACACGGTCGCGCGCGCGTGGACCGACAACGAGCTCGAGCTGATCCGCGAGGTGGCAGCGCGCACATGGACGGCATCCGAGCGCGCGCGCGCCGAAGCAGCCCTCCGCGAGGCCGATCAACAGAAGGACGAGTTTCTCGCGATGCTCGCGCACGAGCTCCGAAATCCTCTCGCGTCGATCACCAGTGCAAGCGAGCTCCTCGCGCGCACCGTGACGACCGACGCGCGCTCGGAAGGGGTGCTCGCGCTGCTCAAACGCCAATCCAAACAGTTGACGCGCCTGGTCGATGATCTGTTGGATCTCTCTCGCATCGCTCGCGGGCGCATCACGCTCGAGGAGACGCCGGTCGAAGTCGGTGAGCTCATCGACCAGGCCGTGGAGACCGTGCAGGCGCTCATTCGAGAAAAAGAACAGCGCTTCTTCGTGGCAAAGGCCGCGCATTCCATCTACGTGCGCGGTGACCGGGCTCGACTCGTACAAGCCATTTCCAACGTCGTTCACAACGCCGTCAAATACACGGACGCGGGCGGAGAAATCCGTTTGGACATTCTCGACTCGCCTCATGACGTGACGG
>DASYCL010000333.1:0-7118 GCA_036500245.1 Polyangiaceae bacterium
GTAGCCGCGCAGGCCAATGCCGTCCCGCAAGTGCTCCATGTTCGAGAGGTGATCGACCCAAGCTTCGTCGATGCCTTCCACGTAAATGTGGCGGAAAATGCGCAGCACGAGATCGCTGCCGAGCTCTTTTTCTCGCTCGAGGTAGGCGGCTTCGCCGAATTTGTAGAGCTCGCGCACGAGCAGTTCGGTGTCCCCGATTTCGTCGATGCTCTTATTGGGATCGACGCGGAAGTGTTCGCGGAAGCCTTGGTGGATGCTCTTCCAATCCCAATCTTCGGCCTGCTTGCCCGGCGGGCAGCTCTCTTCCACCATCGCGCCGACGACGCGATCCAAGAGATCGAGCACGCGCTCGCGTTGCTCCGACAAACCTTGCGGCACGTGCTCGCAGAGCTCTTCGTACACGCTGAGCGGCGTACGCTTGCGGCGGCCTTCTAGGTCGAGCTTCACGCCCCACATCTGATAGACCTCGTGCTGCAGCGATTTGAGCTCGACCAGCGTTTCGGCGTGCGTGAGCTCGTCGACGGTCGGCGCGCGGTATTTGCCGTTGTCGTCGGTCGGGCGGAGCTGCGGGTCGCAGAAGTAACCGACCAATTGCGCGATCAGCGGCATGGTCTTTTCCGCGATCTTTTCAGCGATCGGGATCTTGCGCGTATCGCCGGTGGATTTGCCGGTTTCGTCGATTTCCTCCGGCGCGTAACGGCCGAGCAAGAGCTGCTGGCGCAAGGTGTACACCGTCTTGCGCTGCGCGTTCATCACGTCGTCGTACTCGAGTAGATTCTTGCGAATATCGAAGTTGCGCTCTTCGACTTTGCGCTGCGCGTTCTCGATGCTGCGCGACACGAGCGGATGCTCGATTGGTTCGTCGTCGGGCATGCCCATGCGATCCATCAAGTTCTTCACGCGATCGCCGGCGAAGATGCGCATCAAGTCGTCTTCGAGCGAAAGGTAGAATTTGCTGTAGCCTGGATCGCCTTGACGGCCCGCGCGACCGCGCAGCTGATTGTCGATTCGGCGCGATTCGTGGCGCTCGGTGCCGATGATGTAGAGCCCGCCGAGCTCGACAACTTCGTCGTGTTCGACTTTGCATTTCGCCGCGATGTCGGCGATCAGCACTTGGAACTCTTCGGGGTGGGATTCGGGCGTTTTGCCGTCTTTTCTGAATTGATCGTTCGCGATCATCTCGGGGTTGCCGCCGAGCATGATGTCCGTGCCGCGACCGGCCATGTTCGTCGAGACCGTGATCGCGCCCTTCTTGCCGGCCTGCGCGACGATGAACGCTTCGTTCTGGTGGTGCTTCGCATTCAAGACGCTGTGCGGGATCTTCTTTTTTTGTAGGATGCGCGCGATCGCGCCGCTCTTCTCGACGCTGGTCGTGCCGACCAGCACGGGGCGCCCGGCTTCGTGGTGCGTGAGGATGTCACGCGTCAGCGCGTTGAACTTCTCGCGCTCGGTCTTGTACACGACGTCGTGATCGTCGACGCGAATGTTGGGCTTGTTCGTCGGGATCGCGGTCACGTCGAGCTTGTAGGTTTCGCTGAACTCGTGGGCTTCGGTCTCGGCGGTGCCGGTCATGCCCGCGAGCTTCTTGTAGAGCCGGAACAAGTTCTGGAACGTGATCGTCGCCATCGTGCGGCTTTCTTCTTGAATGCGCACGTTCTCTTTGGCTTCGACGGCTTGGTGCAAGCCGTCGCTCCAACGGCGGCCTTCCAGGATGCGGCCCGTGAAGTCGTCGACGATCTTCACTTTGCCGTCTGGCGACACGATGTAGTGCTGATCGCGCTTGTACAAAGCGTGCGCGCGGAGCAGCTGATTCAAGATGTGCAACGTCTGCACGTTGACCGGGTCGTACAAATTGCCGATGCCGATCAAACGCTGCACGGTCTCGACGCCTTCGTCCGTGAGCGTCGCGCTGAAGCCCTTTTCATCGACGTTGTAGTGCTCGTCCTTGATCAGCTTGGTGACGACTTCGTTCAGCGTGCGGTACTTCTCGCTCGCTGCATCCGCCGCGCCGCTGATGATCAGCGGCGTGCGTGCTTCGTCGATTAAAATCGAGTCGACTTCGTCCACGATCGCGTAATTCAGCGGGCGCTGCGCGTATTCGAGCGCCGAGAATTTCATGTTGTCGCGCAGGTAATCGAAGCCGAATTCGTTGTTCTGGCCGTAACAAATGTCGCACTGGTAGGCGCGTTTTTTTTCGTCGTCAGCCTGCTGGTTGACGATCGTGCCGATGCTGAGCCCGAGCCACTTGTAGAGCCGACCCATCCACTCCGCGTCGCGCGTCGCGAGATAGTCGTTCACCGTGATCAGGTGCACGCCCTTGCCTTCGAGCGCGTTCAAGTACACGGGCAAGGTCGCGACGAGCGTCTTGCCTTCGCCGGTGCGCATTTCGGCGATCGAACCCTTGTGCAGCACCATGCCGCCCAAGAGCTGCACGTCGTAGTGCCGCATCTTGAGCACGCGCAGGCTGGCTTCGCGGCAGACGGCGAACGCGTCCACCAAAATGTCGTCGAGCGACGCGCCGTTATCGAGCTTTTGCTTGAACTCCGCGGTCTTCGCCTGAAGCTCGGCGTCGCTCAGCTTCTTCAGGGCCTCTTCGCGCTGACCGATTTGCACGACCAGAGGCTGCATGCGCTTGACCGCGCGTTCGTTGGAGGTGCCGAAGAGCTTCTTTGCGACCCAGGTGAGCATCTTTGTCTTTTGTCCACTCGCGAAGGGGCGGTCACGGCGGCGGCCGCGCGCCCCAGCAAAAATCCGAATCGTTTCGGGGCCGGGGGTGGGGCCCACGAAAGCCCACGGAACCTAATCCCGACACCTTCGGCGTGCCAGCGTCAGTTTCGGGCTGGGAAGCTCGACAATTGGCCAGCGCTAGGGCCGTAACTCATTAATATATCGTATTATTTTGGCAAGCTGACCGATTCTCGTGGATCGGCCACTTAGCCGATTGGCGAGCCTGCGGCGCAGTCTCGGGTGGATCGCGCAGAGCACCGATCAGGCGCCTGAGATCAACCCGCACGCATCGAGCTTCGTTCCTGAAGCGCCCAACTCAGTGGCAGTCGCCGAGCGGCGAATCAGTGCTGCAGCTTTGGCTCGCCACGCTGCAGTCCATGTCAGCGGTGCAGAGCTCGCTTTCATCACCGGCGCAGCTCGGCTTACACGAGCTGGCGATGAACTTCGGCGTGTCACTGGTGTTGGGCGTGCCGCAACACAGTCCGCTGGCGCATTGGCTCGACGCGCCACAGCCGTACGCGGCTGGATTTGGGTTGCTCTTGCCGGCGAGCACGGCGCAGGCTTGGTAGCCATCGACGCACTGTGCGGATACGCCGGCCAAGAGCTCGCAGCAGACTTGATTTGGCGAGCAAGTCGTTCCGTTGCAATCGATCGTGCTCGTGCCCGGCGTGCCGTAATCACCGTAGAGCAAGTGTCCGGCCCCGCTTGCCGAGGTGCCACCCGTTTCCACGGCGCCACTTGCTCCGCTTTCGGCCGCGGCCGTGCCTGCGCTGCCGCCGGCGGCCGTGCCGCGATCCGAGTTCGAGCCACATCCAGCCAAAACCAGCGTGAGTCCAAAGCCCCAAATGAATCTCATGGGCTAAGCCTACAACAGCCGAATCGCGTTGCTAGCGTGGCGCACGGTTACAAGTCGTACTCGGCCGTTCCGGCTCGCGTTCTCTACGAGTGACCGAGACGACTGTGCGCGGCCCGTTCACTCTCACGCAACCACGCGCCGACCATCACGTGGGTGCGTGTACAAAAGCGTGCGGGTAGTGTTGAAAAAACGCGCACGTTGCCGCTCACCACAAGCCATCACACGACGCCGAAGGCCTTGCCGGCGCGCGCCCGCTTCGCGTGACCATCAAATAAAAAAATCTCAGCTCTTCGTGCGATGCTTTTGTCGCGCTTGGCCTTCGGCGAAGAGTTTGAGCTCTTCGTCGGTCGCGAGTTCGAGTTCGGGCACGAGCGTGGGACGGCCATCGTCCCCGAGCGCGACGTAGACGATGAAGGCTGAGTTCGTGTGAGTGGTCACGCCGGTGATCGGATTTTCGGAGCGCACGTGGATCGCCGTTTCGATCGACGAGCGACCGACGTAGCTCACGCGCGCGTCGCAGATGAGTAGTGCGCCGACGTGCACCGGCTCGCGAAAGGTCATCGAGTCGATCGCGATCGTGACGCAGGGGCGGTGCGCGTGGCGCATCGCGGCGATCGCGCCGGCTTCGTCGACCATGCGCATGATCACGCCGCCATGCACGTTGCCGAGCGCATTGGCGTGCTCGGGTGTCATCAAGTGATGCAGTGTGACGCGCGACGCTTGCGGCGATTTTTTCCCTAAATTATTCATGGTTTCTTTCGCGATGGTTGCGCGTGCCCCGGTCTTTGCAGTTCGGATTTTGCGCGCGCCGCGGCGGATGAGTGCTATGCCCCGGAGCTCGTACGAAACAGGATGGATCTTTTTTACCCCATCATCCTCATCAGCTCGCTGATTTTCGTGCACGAGCTGGGGCACTTTCTGTTCGCCAAGGCGTTCGGCGTGAAGGTGCTCACGTTTAGTCTCGGCTTCGGCCCGAAGGTGCTGAAGCTTCGGGGTCGTGAAACCGAGTATTGCATTTCGCTGATCCCGCTCGGCGGTTACGTGCGCATGCTCGAAGCCGCGAAGGGGGACGTGGTCTTGCCGGAGGATCGCCGGCGCACGTTCGAATCCTTGCCGGTCTACAAACGCATCGTGATCGTGCTCGCGGGCCCGGCGATGAATTTGATCTTCCCGGTCTTGCTCTACTTCGCCGTGTTCGTCGGCGACGGGCCGTTCTTGCCCCCGACGGTCGGCGTCGTTTTGCCGGGTCACCCTGCCGAAGGCAAATTGTTGCCGGGCGATCGCATCATGGCCGTCGACGGCGAGGAGGTCGCGACCTTCGACGAAGTGAAGCGCATCATCACGAAGAGTCCCGGTAAATTACTCCATTTCAAGGTATTTCGCGACAATCGCTACGTGAAGGTGGATGTCACGAGTGAGGAAAAGATCGAGCGCCGCGAGCTCGACATCACCGAACGCGTCGGCTCGATCGGGATCGAGACGAGCGCGCCGTCGGCGGTGATCGGCGTGCCGAATCCGGAGTCTCCGGCGTATCGCGCCGGACTCCGCACCTTCGACATCATCACGAGTGTCGGTGGCGTGCCGGTAAAGCGCTTCAAAGATCTGGCCGAAGCATTCGGCGACAACGCGGGTGAGACGCTACCGATCACGTACTCGCGTCCAGTCTCAGTGCCGAACGCGCTCGGCGGCCTCGCCGATGTCGCGGTGATGGAAGCGGGCGTGGTCGCGTTGACGCCGGACGCGAGTGGTTCCTCGTTGTTCGAACGCACCGGGCTCGAGCTCGCCGACTTGTACGCCGCGGTCGTGCCGGACGACGGCTATTGGTACAAGACCGGCTTACGTCCGGGCGACAAGATCTTGAAGCTCGACGACGAACCCGTCGTCGCTTGGTCGAGTTTTCGCGAGAAAGTGTTGGCGCAGCCGGATCGCCCACATCACATCGATTATCAAGCTGCGCGCGACGGCATGGTGCACTCCGGTAGCTTCACTGTGCGCCGCGAAGACTTCACCGACGACCACGGGCAAAGCTTTTCCTTCTACGTGCTCCAGCTCCAACATTGGAGTCCGCTCGCGCCGGAAGCGCGCGTCGAGCATTCGGCGCCCATTCGTTACGCGTTCGAAAAGGCGCTCGCGCAAACGGCGGACGTGACGCACTTCGTGATGGTGAGCATCGTGCGCTTGGCCGAAGGCCGGATCAGCTTGAAGTCACTTTCGGGCCCGATCACGATCTACGAGGTCGCCGGCGAAGAAGGCCGCAAGGGCGCCGATCATTTCATTTGGGTGATGGCGCTCATCAGCATCAATCTTGGCCTATTCAACCTGTTGCCGATTCCAGTTTTGGATGGCGGCCACTTCCTTTTCTTCGTGATCGAAAGCCTGCTTCGCCGTCCGATTCCGCTCCGAGCGCGCGAGCTCGCGCACGTGGTCGGCATGGTGATTTTGTTGGGGCTCACCTTGCTCGCCTTCAAAAATGATCTCGAAAAACGCTGGGACGCCAACGCCGTTAGCGCGAAGGGCGTGCGAGGTTAGTGCCCGGAGATCAACGTGACTGTTCATCGCATCTCGCGCGCCAGCGCGCCCGACAACGCTTGGGCTCGCCTGCCCGGAAATGAAACAAAGCAGCAGATTCGCGAGGCTCCCCCCTTCGGGGATCGCGAAGCGCGTGATCACGGTTTTGGAAATGTTTGGAAAGAGAGGCGGCCACGTTAAAACTGACCGAACAGGCGCCCGTCGCGTTGCTCGACGCGTGGGTGGCCAAACGCAACGAAATGCGCAGGGCCAAAAAATATCCCAAAGACATGACGAATGGTGAGTGGTTTGGACAGGCCGGCTGAGTCGCACGCGGTGACGGCGCGCAGCGTCGCCGCGCAGGCCGTGCTGCGCGTGCTGCGAGACGGCGCATTCGGCGCCGCCGCGCTGTCCGCCGAACTCGAACGCGCGCGCGATTTGGACGAACGCGATCGCGCGCTCGCAACCGAACTCTTGTACGGCACATTGCGGTTGCGCGGGGCGCTCGAAGAGCGACTTGCCGAACATGCCGCGCGCGGGCTCAAGGATCTGGCGGTGCGCGCGGAGCTGCTCGTTGCGGCTTATCAAATTCTATTGCTCGATCGTGTGCCGGCATTTGCGGCGGTGAACTCGGCGGTGAGCGCGGTGCGCGCGAAACGCGGCGCGCGAGTTGCGGGGTTTGCCAACGCCATTTTGCGTAAGCTCGCCGCGGGCGAAAAATTGGATCCCGCAGAAGCCGCGAAACGAAGTGTCGCGCCGTGGTTGCTTGCGGCGCTCGAGCGCTCGGTTGGCGCCGAAGAAGCTTCGCTCTTGATCTTGCCGGAGCTCGAGAAAAAAGTCGGGTTACGTCTGATTTCCGGCCGATCTGTTCCGGCTTGGCTCGAAGAAAGCGAGCGCGGAAAATTGTCGCCGCGCGCGCGGCTGATTCATGGTGAGGGCGATCCGCGAAAGCGAGAAGGCTACGCCGAGGGCGCGTTCGTGGTGCAAGAGGAAGGCGCGCAGGCGATTGGGCTCGCGCTCGGCGCGC
>DASYCL010000334.1:0-2073 GCA_036500245.1 Polyangiaceae bacterium
GATTTTGCTCGGCGGCATTGCGCTCGCGATCGTCGCGATCCTACGCTCGCATCAAAACGACACGAACGCGCCAGCAGAGATCTTGAGTGCGCCACCGATCACGAGCATCGCGCCACTCGACACCGAAGCGCCGCCGCCCGACGCGGGTCGCGCTGTGTCGGCCAAGCACGTCGAAGCGCACGTCGTGGTCGCGCCGAAATCGGCGCCGGCAGAAGCCGTCAACGAAGCGCTCGCCGAAGACGCCTCGCGCCTGCGCGCCTGCAACACCGACGGCGAAGCGCGCCAAGTCGTGTGCGAAGATCGCATCGCCGACAACGGCAGCGTCGAGAGCGCGAGCATCCTCAGCAGCAATGCTTCCGCAACGGTAACGAGCTGCGTGCTCAACGAGTGCCGCGCGCTGCGCTTCCCGGCGCACGAGGGCGCGGCCGAAGTCGCGCGCGTGCGATTTGCGCCCGGCGCGACCGCGTTCGGTGCCAGGGGTGCCGGCGCGAGATACGGCGCGCCGGCAAATGGCGGCGCGGGCGTGAATCCGGGGGCGGGAGGCGAAAATTGCTCGGGCGTGAAGAGCTCGGTGCGACGCGGCTCGGGCGTGGCTGAATGCGGCGCGACCGCGTAACTCATGCTCGGCGGTTCACCGGGCTCGGTACGAGTCGAGGTTTGAGTTTCGCTCGCGTCGGCGAGTTGCGTTTTGAGTGGCGTTGCTGGGGCGTTCGCGGCGAACGGTAGCAGCGCGGTTCGGAATTCGGCGGCGTTCGCGAAACGATCCGCGACGTCGAGCGCGGTCGCGCGCCGGACGATCGCGGCGAGCTCGGGTGGCGTCGCCGGCACGAGCTCTGTCAGCGTGCGGAGCTGCCCAGCGAGCGCTTGCGTCGTCAGCGCTTCGACCGTGTCGCCTCTGAACGGCGAGACGCCCGCCAGCATTTCGAACAGCAAAATCCCAGCGGAATACAGATCGACGCTGCTCCCTGCGTGCGACGGATCGCGGATTTGTTCGGGCGCCATGTAGGCCGGCGTGCCGAGCATCGCGCCCGCGTGGGTTAGCCGGCGCATCGCTTCGCGCGCGATCGAATCTTTGGCGATGCCGAAATCGATCAGCTTCAGGATCGGCCCGCGCGATGTCTCGACGATGAGCACGTTCTCCGGCTTGATGTCGCGATGCACGATGCCGAGCGCGTGCACCGCGTCGAGCCCGTCCAGCACTTGAACGGTAAAAGCCGCCGCGCGCGCAGGTGACGACGGCGTGCCGAGCTGGCTCGCGAGGCTCATCCCGCTCACGAGCTCCATCACGATGTACGGCAGGCCATCGATTTTGCTCACGTCGAGCACGCGCACCACGTGTTCGTTTTCGATCCGCGCGCAGAGCCGTGCTTCGGCTAAAAAGCGCTCCGCGATGCTGGGCACGTGCGCGAGCTCGGGCAGCGGAAACTTGAGCGCGACATTTTTGCCGAGCAGCTCGTGATGCGCTTCGAACACGACGCCCATGCCGCCATCGGCGATCACGCGGAGCACGCGGTACTTCTCCGCCAGGAGATCGCCGACGTTCGGGAGTGCAAAGGGCCGCGCCACTGTTCTCGAAATACTACATTTTGACCCCGTCCGAGCAGCAGGACCCGCGTGGTAGCCTGGCTTCGTGGGCCTGTTTTCACGCAAAAGCTTGGAGCGGCTGAAATCCGAAGCGGCCGCTCATGGGGAACATTCGTTCGAGCGCGTCCTTTCCGCGACGCATTTGACCATGCTCGGCATCGGTGCGGTGATCGGCGCCGGTATCTTCGTGATCACCGGCACGGCGGCGGCGGACTATGCCGGTCCCGGTGTCGTCGTCTCGTTCATCATTGCGGGGCTCGGTTGTTCGTTTGCAGCGCTGTGTTATGCGGAGCTATCCGCGATGATCCCAGTCGCCGGTAGCGCATACACCTATGCTTACGCGACGCTCGGCGAGTTCTTGGCTTGGATCATCGGCTGGGATTTGATGCTCGAGTATCTCTTCGGCGCGGCCACGGTCGCCGTCGGTTGGTCCGGCTACTTCGTCGCTTTTTTGAAAGAGCTGAGCCAAACCTTCGGCTCGAAGTGGGT
>DASYCL010000335.1:0-6260 GCA_036500245.1 Polyangiaceae bacterium
CCAGGTAAAACCGTTCGAATCGAGCGTTTTCAGCGAAAACACCGGCCTCGGGAACACATGCCGGCAACAACCGAGTCACATTCTGCCTGCTGGCCGGTCATCTCGAAGTGACCAGCGGAACGCGACGTCGCACGAATTCGAATTGCGAGAGTCGAGAGATCACTGCCAAGTCGCAAAGGTTGCCGAGGACGCGAAGTTTTTTTGTTGGGGGACAGCGCGGTACACGGCGCAGTGATCCGTTCATCACATCTTGGAATGTTTTTTGGTCCTGCGCGTTTCATTGCGTTTGGCCGCTCGCGCGTCGAGTGACGCGACCTGCGCCTGTCCGGTCAGTTCTCGTGGGGTAGCCCATCCTTCTAGAACCGTGATCAGCCGCGCGAACCCGCTGGCTTTGTATTATTTCCGAGCATTCGGCTGCCAGCCTTCGCGCGCGCTCCGGCGCGAAAAGAAGAACCAGAGATGTGATGAATCACATTTCTCTCTCTCCTCTCGTCGCGCCCGAGCGCGCGCGAAGGGCTCGGGCACGATGCCCGGGAATAAAACAAAGCTAGTGATTCGCCAGGCTGATCACGGTTCTCGAAGGAGAGGCGGCCACGTTAAAACTGACCGAACAGGCGCCAGTCGCGTCACTGCACGCGCGAGCGGCCAAGCGCTGATTCGTGCGCAGGGCCAAAAATCCCCCAGCACAAAGAACGCCCAGATCGCGGCGATTTAACAGCAATCCCTAAACATCCAGCTCACCCTCTCCAACCTCATCCGCGCGGTTCATGATGAAGTGAAAGCGCGCGGAGGCATCTTTGCCCATCAGCTCGCTCACGATGCGATCGGTTTCGAGTGCGTCGGCGATGTTCACGCGCAGCATGCGGCGCGTTTTCGGGTTCAAGGTCGTGTCCCACAAAGTCTTGGCCATCATTTCGCCGAGGCCTTTGAAGCGGGTGATGTCGGCCTTGGTATTGCCCTTCTGCTTCTCTTTGAGCAGGCGATCGCGATCGGCATCGTCGGCGGCCCAGTACGTCTCTTTGCCGAGATCGATGCGGTAGAGCGGCGGCAAGGCGATGAATACGCGCTGCTGGCGAATCAATTCCGGCAAATGGCGATACAGGAACGTGAGCAAGAGCGTCGTGATGTGGTGGCCGTCGGAATCGGCATCGGCGAGCAGCACGACGCGCTGATAGCGCAGCTTCGCGAGCTCGAAATTCGGCCCGATTCCGCAGCCGAGCGCGGTCACCAAATCCGCGAGCTCCTTGTTCTCGATCACTTTGCCGACGGCCATGCCCTCGGTATTCAACACCTTGCCACGCAGCGGCAAGATCGCCTGCGTGTTGCGATCGCGGCCCTGCTTGGCGGAGCCGCCTGCGGATTCACCTTCGACGATGAAGAGCTCGCTGTTCTCGCGGTTGTGCGTCAAGCAATCGGCGAGTTTGCCGGGCAAGGTGAGCCGCCCGCTGGTCGCGCTCTTGCGTGAAATCGACGCCGAAGCCGCGCGCGAAGCTTCACGCGCGCGCGCCGACAAAATGATGCGCGCCACGATCTGTTCGGCGACCGAGCGATTCGAGTTGAGCCACTGCTCGAGCACCGGGCGCACCATGCCGTCGACCACCGACTGCACTTCGGGATTGTTCAAACGATCCTTGGTTTGACCCTGAAATTGTGGCTCCGCGACGAACACGCTGAGCACGGCAGCCCAACCCTCTCGGATGTCTTCCGCGGTGAGGGTCACGCCGCGCGGCGTGAGGTTGTGCGTCTCGATGTAGTTGCGGATCGCTTTGGCCACGCCGGCGCGGAGCCCATTTTCGTGCGTGCCGCCCGAACTCGTCGGGATGCCGTTGACGTAGCTCTTGACGATTTCTTCGGTGGCTTCCGTCCACTGAAACACGACTTCGAGCCGCAGATCGCCGTCCTTGTTCAGCGCGAACGGCGCTTCGTGCGAAGGCTTCGCGTGCGCCGTTTCGAGGATCTTTTTCAGGTAGTCGCTGATGCCTTCTTGATGAATGAAGGTGTATTTGTTGCCGCTCGTTTCATCAACGAACAGGACTTTGACGCCGCGGTGCAGGTAGCTCGCGATTTCCAGTCGCTCGCGGATTGTCTCCGCGTTGAAGTCGATTTTGGGGAAGATCGTCGGGTCCGGGTGGAAGAACACGGTCGTGCCCGTGCCGCGCGCGGAGCCGACTTTCTTCAACTTGGAAGCGACTTGGCCGCGGCTGAATTCGATCTGCCATTCGGCGCCATCGCGCTTTACGTTGACGAGCACCTTGGACGACAGCGCGTTCACCACCGAAGCGCCGACACCGTGCAAGCCGCCCGAGGTCTTGTAGTTGTTGCCTTCGAATTTGCCGCCCGCGTGCAGCGTGGAATAGACGATTTCGAGCGCGGATTTCTTGTGCTGCGGATGAATGTCGATCGGAATGCCGCGCCCGTTGTCGCTGACGGTGACCGATTGACCGTCCTTGTGCAGCGTGACGACGATTTCGCTGGCGTGGCCGTTCATCGCCTCGTCGACCGCGTTGTCGACGATTTCCCAAACCAAATGATGGAGCCCCGCCGAGCCGACGCCGCCGATGTACATGCCGGGGCGCTTGCGAACCGGATCGAGTCCCTCGAGGACCGTGATATCTTTGGCCGTGTAAGTCGTAGGCATCGTGCTTGCTCCGCGGCTCAGTTAGTGAGGGGTTCCGGCGCCGTCGTCACGTGCGGCACCACGCGCACGAATTTTCCACGCTTGATCACTTCGCGACCTTTCCCGCCGCGGGTCGTGCGCTCGTATTTGTCGATATCGACGCGATATTCGCCGCCGAGCGAGGTCTCGAGCACGAGCGGGTCGTTACTGTACGCGGTCGCCTTCATGCCGATGAGCGCGTCGTCTTTCTCGAGCTTCATCAATTGCACGCCCTTGCCGGCGCCGGAAAGATAATTGATTTCGTCGAGCCCGCAGAGCAGCGCGCGGCCTTCGGCGCTCGCGACGATCACCGTCTCTTTGCCCTTCACGAGCGAGACCCCGATGACCTGCACGCCTTCCGAGACCTTCGCGAAGCGGCGACCCGCGCGCGTGCTCGGCTCGATGAACGGCGCGATGCCGATCGTGAAGCCGTTGCCGTCGCTGGTAGCGCCGACCGCGTACGTCTTCGGGCGCTTGTTTTGGCCGCGTTCCGCCGTGTCGCCCACGACGCGCGAATCGAACGAGTAAAAGGCGATGATTTTTTCGCCGTCTTTCAGCTTGAATAGCTTTTGAATCGGCTCACCGTAGCCGGTGGTCGCCGGTACGTCGATCAGCCGGCACGTGTACACGGTGCCGAAATTCGAGAAGAAGCCGATGCTCTCGCGCGTCGAGCCGACCACGCAGGCGAGCACTGCGTCGCCCTCGCGGAGCCGCGTCGAGGCCGGATCTTTGATTTCTTTTTGCCGCTTCACCCAGCCGTCGCTGGTGATGAGCACATAGTTGTCCTCGGCGACGATCAGATCTTCTTCCGTGAACTCCTGTTCTTCGCTCACATTCTCGATCAGCGTGCGGCGCTTGCCGTTCTTGCCGAACTTCTCGATCACGCTGACGAGCTCTTGGCGCACGATGCCCCAGCGGCCCTTCGACTCTTCTTCGTCCAAGAGGCCGCGGATCTCTTTGGCGCGCTTGCGCTTGTCCTTGAGCTCCTTTTGGATCACCAAAATCTCGAGCCGCGCCAAGCGATAGAGCTTCAGCTCCAAGATGGCGTCGGTCTGCTCGGCGTCGAGCTTGAACTTCGCCATGATCTTTTCGGCGGCGTCGGCTTTGCCTTCGGAGGCGCGGATCATTTTGATGATTTGATCCAGCGCGTCGAAGACCTTCTCGAAGCCTTCGAGGATGTGGATGCGCTTTTCCAGCACGGCGAGCTCGTGGCCCAAGCGGCGCGTCACGACTTCGAGCCGGAAATGCAGGAAATGCCAGAGGATCTGCGCCAAATCGAGGCGCTCCGGCCGACCCACCTCGGGGTTCTCGGTCGGCACCAAGCAAGTCAGATTGACCGCGAAGTTCGTTTGCAGCGGCGTGTGCTTGAACAGGTACGCGAGCACCATGTTCTCGTCCGCTTCTTTCTTGAGCTCGAGCTCGATGCGCACGTCGTCGGTCGAGACGTCGCGCACGTCGAGCAGCATCGGCATCTTGCGCGAGACGACGACGTCCGCGATGCGCTCGACCAACACCGATTTGTTCACCGCATAGGGGATGCTGTTGATTTGCACGATTTTCGTGCTCTTGCCGCTGTCGCCGAGGCTCCAAGTGCCGCGCACGCGCAGCGTCCCTTGGCCGCTCTCGTAGACTTGCTTGATCTCTTCCGCGCTGGCGACGATTTGCCCGCCGGTGGGGAAATCCGGACCTTTGATCGTGCGGCAGAGTTCGCGCGAAGTGAGCTGCTTGCCTTCGAGCAGCGCGTCGAGCAAACGCACGGAGGCGTTCAGGACTTCTTCCGGATTGTGCGGCGGAATGTTGGTCGCCATGCCGACCGCGATGCCCGACGCACCGTTGACGAGCAGATTCGGAATCGCTGACGGCAACACCACGGGCTCGGATTTCGTGCCGTCGTAGTTCGGCCGAAAATGCACGGTGTCTTCATCGATTTCGGCCAAAATCTGATCGGCCAGCGGCGCCAGACGGCACTCCGTGTAGCGATAGGCCGCCGCCGGATCGCCGTCGAGGGAGCCGAAGTTGCCCGAGCCGTCGACCAATGGCGCGCGCAAGCTGAAGGCTTGGGCCATGCGCACGAGCGCGTCGTAGATAGCGGCGTCCCCGTGAGGGTGATAGTTGCCCATCACGTCGCCCACGATTTTGGCGCATTTGCGGTGCTTGCTAGCGCCGGTCACGCCCTGCTGCCACATCGTGTAGAGGATACGGCGCTGCACCGGCTTGAGGCCGTCCCGCACGTCCGGAATCGCGCGGCTGGTGATGACCGAGAGCGCGTAGTTCAGATAACGGGCCTGTGCGACTTCGTGCAGCGGCGCTTCTTCTTCGGGGAACAGCGGGGGCTCATCGCCGCCCCCAGAGCCGCCGCGCCGTTTTTTGGGCGGCTCGCCATTACCGGAGGAGCCTTTTTTCTTCGAAGTCTTGCCTGTCGCCAACGCTGCCGCTTTCCCCGGCGCTCCTTGAGGGCGCCGGTTGCCCGCGTTTCGCTAGCTTTCTTTCCAGCCGAAAGTCAATATCTTCAAGAGAAATGCGGGTCCGTGCGTCGAAAGCCCGCTACTTCGCGTCGCTTCTGGTCGCGCTCGCGCTGGCCGCGCTCGGCTGCAGCCGTGAGCGCGGCGCTTCGGCGGGTGCCGCTTGCGAAACCGAGGGCATCGTCGGCACGCGCACGCAAACTGGCGCCGACGGCGGCGAGGTTGCTGCGGAAATCGTGCAAGCAGGCTGCCGCGATTGCGCCCAAAAAACGCGTGCGGGTGCGCCCGCTCTTTCGCCCTGCGGCGCGGCCTCGGTTTGTGCCGAGGCGTGCTGCGCCTGCCAGGGATCCACCCCCAAAATCCATTTTCGGGCGCGGGTTTGCTCGGCCGGGCAGTGCGCGGACGCGCGCACGGCTTGTGCTCTCGCGCGCGCAGCGATCGAGCCCGACGTGTGCGCCGACGCTGCTCACTCTTCGCCGCGAAATTCGTCGACCGCGATCCCGTAGCGCTTCATCCAGCGATGAATTTGCATGCGCGCCTTGCCGAGCTCGCGTCCGACCGCGGCGACGTTGCCCTGATGCTCGACGAGCAGCGCGCGAAGCTCTGCCTCGTTCGGCACGACCAGCGGAGAAAGTTCCTGCTGGCGTAGCGGCGGCGAGCTCGAGCTACTCTTGCCGTAGTCGTTCATCGCTTCTTTGATCGTGTCGGGCAGGAGCTCGGGGTCGAGCAGGGGACCATTGGCGAGCGCGACGCTGCGCTTGATGCATGCCTCGAGTTCGCGCACGTTGTACGGATAGTCGTGCTGCAAGAGGCCCGTCATGAACGGAAATGAAAGCGTGTAGCCCGGCTTGCCCGCGCGGGCGAGGAAGCTTCGCGCGAGCATGTGCACGTCCTCTTTGCGTTCGTGGAGCGGCGGCAGGTAGAGCTCGTACTCGTTGAGCCGCGCGAACAAGTCTTCTCGGAACTTGCCTTCGCGCTGCATCTTGCCGAGATCGCGGTGCGTCGCGCAGACCACGCGCACGTCCACGCGTTCCGGCACGCTCGCGCCGAGTGGCAACACTTCTTTGGCTTGCAGCACGCGCAAGAGTTTGGCTTGAGCGTCGAGCGGCATGTCGCCGATTTCGTCGAGGAACAGCGTGCCG
>DASYCL010000336.1:0-2283 GCA_036500245.1 Polyangiaceae bacterium
CGCCACGGACATGCGAGATGCCGGTCGCTTTCGCCGCTTCTTCTAGTGCGTTACCGAGCCGCGCGCAGGTCGGCCGCGCCATCGACACATGCGCCACGAGGCCCGGTCCGAAGAAGCTCTTCGTGCGCGCGAACGTGCGATCCACGAATTGATCGACGATCACGAACATGCCCGGCGCTAGATGTTCGCGCAAAGAACCGACCGCGCTCACCGACACGAGCTGTGTCACACCCGCGCGCTTCAGTGCGTCGATGTTCGCGCGATAGTTGATGTCAGAAGGCGGAATTTTGTGACCGCGCCCGTGCCGCGGCAGAAACGCCAACGGTTGACCCGAAAGCTCGCCGAGCAAAATCTCGTCCGAGGGCGCGCCGAACGGCGAATCCAGCTTCACCCAGCGCGTATTCTTCAAACCATCGATGTCGTAGACACCGCTGCCACCGAGGATTCCCAGCATTTTCTACGCATTCCTCTCAAATCACGCGCTCGTTGCCGCCGTCGATCGGGATTTGTAAACCCGTCGTTTTTTCGAACAGTGCGCCGCACAATTCGGCGGCAAGTTCGCCGACGTCCCGGCTTTTGACTTCGACTCCGAGCACGTTGTTCGTCTTGTATTCGTCGACGCTGAGGCCGTAGCTCTTGGCGCGGCTCGCCAGCACCTCTTCGGTCCACAACCCGGTGTCGAAGACCGCGTTCGGGTGCAGCACGTTCACGCGAATCCGCTCTTTGCCCCACTCGAGCGCGGTCACGCGCGCGAGCTGCGTCAGCGCCGCCTTCGAAGCCGAGTACGCAGCGGCACCAGGCCCCGGCGCGGGCACATTCTTCGATCCGATCACCACGATGCGTCCGCCTCGATGCGCGAGTGCGAGCAGCGGATGACATTCGCGGAGCAAGAGCAAATTCGAATCGAGATTGATGTCCATCACGCGCCGCCAGGCGTCGCTGTCCTGCGCGTTCACGCGCTGGGCTTCCGGAAAAATTCCCGCGTTGAGCACGAGCATGTCGAGCCCACCAAAGGCTTTGACACCCGCTTCGAGCGCCGCCAAGACGGCGTCTTCGGAGGTGACGTCGCAAGGAATTCCCAGAAAATCCGGGCGTTCGTAGAGCTTCGTAATTTCGGGCTTGAGGTCGAGGCCGATCACGGCAGCCCCGCGCATGAGCCACGAATCGACGCACGCCTTGCCGATGCCCGATGCCGCGCCGGTCACGAGCGCGACTTCGCCCGCGAACGGCGGCGCGCTGCCTGCACGCTTCAACTTGGCTTGCTCGAGATCCCAATACTCGACGTCGAAGAGCTCCTTCTCGGGCAAGGCCTGGTAGCCTCCGAGCGCGGAAGCTCGCAAAATCACGTCAATCGTGTGACAGTAGATATCTTGCACGATGCGCGCGTCCTTCGCGCTGCGGCCGACCGTGCACAATCCGAATTCTGGATCGAGCACCACGCGCGGCGCGGCGTCGAGCATCGTTTTTGGCTCGTTCGAAAGTGCGGCGTTGCGCGCGAAGTACTCGGCGTAAACGCGCGCGTAGCTCGCGACGTCCCGACCGAGCATCGGCACGCGCTTGGTTCGGATCACGTGATCCGGCGTGGCCGGCCCTTGCTGACTCCATTTCGCAACTTCACCGTGTTGCGCGAAGGCGAGCGACTTCGGATCTTGTACCGTGGCGAGCACCAGCGGAAATCCAGCGCATTTTGCCAAATCTGCGCGCAGCTTCGCGAGCTCATGGCGTTGTGAACCGGAGTGCGGCTCTGCCACCGTCGGCGCGAGCGACCAGGCGTGATTGCGATCGAGGTACGCCTCCGCGCGACCGACGAGCGCGATCATGCGCTCGTACGACTCTTCTGCCGTGCCGCCGAACGAGAAGATGCCGTGATTGAGCAAGACCATGCCGATCGTGCGCGCGTGTGAGTCCGCTTCCAAGCGCTGCGCGCAGAGCCGCGCCAGATCGAAGCCGGGCATCACGTACGGAATGATCACCACTTCGTCGCCGTAAATTTCGCGAACGCGCGTGGCGCCGTCTTTGGTGTTGGTGACGGCGAGCACCGCGTCCGCGTGCGTGTGGTCGACGTAGCGATGCGGCAAAATCGCGTGCAAAATCGCTTCGACCGAGGGAGCGGGCGCGCCGGCGCGCGTCACTTGCGTGGCAAGCTCATTGACCATCTCGGGATCCGAGAGCTTGTCGAGTCGCGCCAGCTTCAACAGATGCGCCATGCGCACCGGCGCAAATCCAGGTTCTTTGATCGTCGCCAGATCCCAGCCGCTGCCCTTGACGTAGAGAATCTCTTCT
>DASYCL010000337.1:0-7621 GCA_036500245.1 Polyangiaceae bacterium
TTCGAGTAGGAACTCAGTCGCACTGAAGATGGTGCCACCAGTCGCGATCTCATCGTCGACCAGCAAGCAATGCTTGCCGACGATGTCGCCGATCACGTGCTGCGCTTTGGCGTTTTCGTCGTCGCCGCTCCGGCGCTTGTCGATGAAGGCGAGCGGCAAATCGAGCCGCTTGGCGAAGCGACCGGCGTCTTTGGCTTCACCCACATCCGCTGCGACGACGACGGTGTTGCTCAAATCATCCTGCTTCAGCCGCTCGCAAAGCGCAGGCACGGCCGTCAGCTGATCGGCGGGGATCGAGAAAAACCCCTGAATTTGCGGCGAATGCAGATCGACCGTGAGCACACGGTTCGCGCCCGCGGTCGCGAGCAGGTCCGCCATCAAACGCGCGGTGATCGAGATGCGCGGTTCGTCTTTCTTGTCGCTGCGGGCGTACGGGAAATACGGGATCACCGCGGTGACTCGTTGCGCTGAAGCGTGGCGCAATGCGTCGAGCATGATCAAAAGCTCGATGATGTGTTCCGACAAAGGCGGACAGGCGCTCTGCACCACGAAAACGTCCTGCTCGCGCACGTTTTCCTCGATTTTGATTTTGAGATTCTCGTTCGAAAAGCGCGTCGTGTGGGCGCGCCCGAGCGGAATGCCCAGGTGACGGCAGATTTCCACGGCCAATTCCGTATGAGATGCGCCGGCAAAAACTTTGAGATTGCTCGGGGTTTCAGCCATGCGGCGCTTTTTACCTCAACCCTTGCCCGAGCGTGCAAGCAATGGCGCCCCGAAGAAACAAATCACTCGGAAAAACGTTGATCTCTGTGAAAGAGCCGCCGCCCCCCGATGCGGAGCGCGCGCCCTGAGTTATATTCTTTAGGAGAAGGAAGGATGAAGCCATGACCCAATGGAAAGCACTCCCGCTGATTGCCGCGCTCGCAGCGGGCGGCGTCGCGATCCCAGGTACCGCGTTTGCGCGCGGGGGTCATGGCGGAGGCGGCGGTCACTCCGGTGGCGGGCACTTCGGTGGCGGCGGCCACTTTGCGGGCAGCGGCCATGTCGTCGGCGGCTCGAGCTTTGGCGGCGGTGCGCGCGTTGGGGGCGGTACGCGCTTCGGGGGCGGTACGCGCTTCGGCGGGCGCGTCGGCGGCGGCTACTCCGGTGGCGCTCGCTTTGGCGGCACCGGTCGCTTCTACGGTGGCGGTCGCTTCGTCGGCGGTCGCTATGCCGGTGGGCATTTCTACAACGGCCCGCACTTCGCTGGTCGCGTGCACTTCGCAGGCGGCCCGGGCTTTTATGGCCATCCATATTGGGGCCGCGGTTTCTGGGGCTGGCATGGCAGCTCTTGGGTCTGGTTCGGGGGTCCGTATTGGACCACGCCGCTCTACCCGGGCTGGGTTTGGATTGCGCCGCAATGGGTTTGGGACGGCAACGAGTGGGTCTGGGAAGACGGTTACTGGTCTCCCTCCGAATGATGCGAGAGAATGCGCGCGTGACCCCGAAATCGACGGCTGTCTTGGCGTTAACGCTCGGAGTAGCGCCGCTCGTGTTCGCGGCGCGAGCGCGCTCGGCTGAGCCGCTCGCGGACGCAGTGGGAGACTGCGCCGTGGTGACGGCCGGCGTGCGCTACTCGGCCGGCTACACGCACGTGGTGACCTTGGCCAATCATTGCGAGCGCGCTGTCTCGTGCGAAGTGTGGACCAACGTCGATCCAGCGCCGCACCTCACGCTTCGCGCCAAGCCCGGCGAAGGCGCCTCCGTCGTGACGCGCATCGGTTCGCCTTCGCGGGATGTGACGGCGGGGAAGAGTTGTCACTACGAGTGATCAGTGCTGGCCGCGTGGCACGACGATGTCGTCCGCGGTTCCGAATTGGCGATCTTCGCCGGCAGAGTGCACGACGACTTCGTCAGCCGTGCAACTGAGTCGGTACGCATTGTCCCAAACATCTTTCGCGCTCTGACTTGGATCCAGCTGCTTTTCAGTGACGAGCTGCAGCACGGTTGGACAGCTCGTTTCATTGTTTGCGGCTTGCCACTGTTGAATCGCGGTGCGGATGACGCGCGCGCCGGACTCGGCATTTCTGCGCGGAAATTCGCACCCATGCGAACCCCAAAAAATTTGCACCGTGAACGCCGCCGTCGGAGCCGCAGCGAGCACTCCGAGAGTGATGAGGATTCGCCGGATCCACTGACGCATGCAGCGCCAAACGCCGCACTTGGCAGGCGCTATTCCCGCGCGAGCTTTACGAGCTCCGCGCCGGTGACGCGACAAATGCGCCAATCTGGCATGACACTCGCGCCGAGTTTTTCGTAAAACGCGATTGCGCTCGAGTTCCAGTCGAGCACGCTCCACTCGAGTCGAGCGCAATTTCGTTCGGCAGCGACGCGTGCGACGGCTTTGAGCAACGCTTTGCCGATCCCGCGTCCGCGCTGTTCGGGCAAGACGAAAATGTCTTCGAGATAGAGCCCTGGTTGCGTGAGAAAAGTCGAATAGTTGCCGAAAAACAGCGCGAACGCGACGATCTGGCCCGCGCTTTCGACGACGAGCGCTTCGGCGGCAGGTCTCGCGCCGAACAAGTGCGTGGCGAGCTTCTCCGCGCTGCCGGTCACGAGGTGCGTGAGCCTTTCGTACTCGGCGAGCGCGTAGATCAGCTCGAAGATCGCGTGTTCATCGCCAGGTCGCGCGGGCCGAATCAAAAAATCTTGGGTCAAAGCGCGAGCAGCGTATCACGCGGCGTTGAGCGACGATTCGCGTCTAAATCATGCCTTCGGAGCCTGCGTCACTCGCGGACACGAATTTGCGCTGACGCATCCACTTCGTGATCACCCATTTTTCGCCGCGCTCCACCTTGGCCCCGGCATGGAGCGACGCATGGTCGACTTGATTTTGGGGGTTACAATATTCGAAGTAGACGGCATTGCCGCGTTGCGGGACGACCAAAAGTCCGGCTCTCGGGAAAGTCGTTTCGCCGCCGCTTTCGACGTCATTCAAGTAGGCGATGAGCGTGCTCACGCGCTGCCCGCTGCGCGCAATCGAAGCGCGGTTCGCATCGTTCGTCGGCTGCAAGAAATCGAAATGAGGCGTGGTTTCACTGCCCGTCGGATAACGCAGGACTTGAAACCCTTCGCCGTGCTCCAGCGGCAAATTCATCAGCTCCGAAACGCGCCGATCGAGCCCGGCGATGAACGGCGTTTCTTCGAGCCGAAAAAACATGCCGAAGCTCGTGCGATACGCCGCGACTTCGTTCTTGCCCGAAACCGGATTGACCACGGTCGAAGGCCGCAGCCGCGGGCGCGCGAGCTCGATCAATTGCTCGCATTCGCCGGCACTGAGCACGTTGCCGAAGACGGCCATGCGCGGCTGTTCGCTGCGCATCAAAACCGGCACGACGCGATCGCCCGTTTTGAGCTCGCGCGCGAGCGAGACGATGGGCGGGCCGGAAACATAGGGCGGCGCGTCGTCATCGAGCTCGAGCGAATCGAGCGGCACGGGGCGACCGAGTCGCCGCGCTTCGACGAACGCATCGACGATCGCGCGCGCGACCAGCGGGTCCATGCGCTGATCGATCATGATCCGAACCAGGGCCGCGGGTGCTTGGCCTTGTTCGAGATTTTGGTTCAGCCAAGTGCTGAGCTCGGGCGCAAAGCGAACGACGGTGCTCATCGATTGGCGATTGGCGCCGTGCCCTTCGCGACCGCCGGTGCGCTCGGAACGAGCTCGTTCGCGACCCAACCCGACTCCGTCAGCGTGAAGCCTTCTTTGAGCTGCGCAGAGCCGGCGCCGAGGATCACGTGCATCGCCGCTGGGAACACGCTCTGCACCTCGGGGATGCTCATCCAAGGCGCGGGCTCGATCTGGTAGGTGTAGGTGACGATCGCGTTCGTCGATTTTGCGGGCGCGGGTGGTGCAAGCTCGAAGCCGACGACTTGGTCGAGGCTGAGCTTCACGGCGCAGAGATCGCTGCGCATCACGGGCGCGCCGTTCGCGTCGGTTTGGCCGGGCACCGGGCGCGACAGATAGTAGAGCTTGCCGGTTTCGCTGAGCTGATAGCGGCGCACCTTGGTCGGCACCGGGCCGTCTTCGGTCTGCACCGAGCCCGTCGCGTCACTCGACGTGAGTAGACCGGCGCGTTCGAGCACTGGCATTTGCAGCGCGTCTCGCGCGCCGCTCTGTTGCTCGCGTTCGGTCACGTCGAGCGGGAATTGTTTGCCCAAGCACAAGTCGCCACGAGCCTTCAGGTAATCGAGCATGCCGCTCGTGAAGTTCGCGCCCGTGGCCGCCTTCGAATCGGCCTTCGCGCCGTTTTTTTCGTGACAAGCCGAGAAGGCGAAACTTGCACCGAGCAGGGCGACGACTGCTTGCGAAGCGAAGGGCTGAATCGCTCTCATGGGATCCTCAATTGACGCAAGGTCCGGACTTTGGCGGCGTTGCGGGAGGCACATAGCCGTCCTCGAGCGTGCCGAGAAAACAGATCAGGTCCTTGATCTCCGGCTCGCTGAGCGGTGGCACGGAGCCGACTTTGCGCCCATCGAGCGGCATCTGCGGATCGAGGTTCGCCACGAAGTGCGCCGGCAAGTCGTCGTATTTCCGTAGCTTGCCGCCGCTGTATTGCGTCGTGATGAGCCCGTAAGTCGGAAAATTCGCGTCGGGTTTCGCCTTGGCCTTGCCGCCGACGGTCGGATACCAAATCTCGGGGTGCGTATCGCGCGTGTTGTAAAAGCGAATCACTTGCTCGAGCGAGTGCATCGCGCCGTTGTGAAAGAACGCGCTGCGTTTGCTCAGGTTGCGCAGCGTTGGGGTCTTGAACATGCCGCAAAATTTGTTCTGGACCTTCTCTTGCGGCAGGTGATCCTCACGCGCCGGTCCGCAAATCCCGAGATCGAAATACTTCTCGTCGCTGTTGGCCGCGACTTCGCGATTGCGCGGTACACCGATCCCTTCGTAGGAAAAGTCCGTAAAAAGGGCCGAGCTGCCGTTGATGCCCGGGCCTTGGTAGTGACACGAAAAGCAGTTGCCCTTTTTCGGATCGCTGTAGATCTTGATCCCGCGAGCTTCCGCGGCCGTGAAAGCTCCGCCGATTTTGTTGCCGGCGTGCAAGTCGAACTTGCTCGTGTAGGGATGAAAGCTCGAGTCCTCGAGCTGAAAGGCCTGCAGCGACGCGACGATGGCGTTCAGGGCCGCATCCGGATCGGCTTTGGCGTCGCCCGGAAAAACTTGGCGAAAGAGCGGCGCGTAGCTTGCCACGAGCACTTGGTTCACGACGTCCGCAGGCTTCGCGTTCGCCATTTCGAGCGGTGAAAAGAGCGGCAATTTGGCCTGCTCCGCCAGCGTGTTGGTGCGGCCGTCCCAGGTGAAGCCGCCGCCGGGACCGGGCGCGCTGATGCCGTCCGGGTTATCGAGCAGATCCGCGTACGCGGGTGTGTATTCCTTGTAGCGCAGCGAGGGGGCCGCGCGCGTACCCGGTTGATCGAGCTTCGGGCCGCCGAGCTGCGCCGCGAGCCCGTTCGGAGGGCCATACGCGAAATTCGGATCGTGACACGTCGAGCAAGCCATGTTGCCGGACGCCGAGAGCGTCTTATCAAAGAAGAGCTTTTTGCCGAGTTGCGCCGCAATGCTCGCTCCCTTGTACGGGCGCTTGAACGGATCCACGGCTCTCGCGCTGCCCGGCGCGGCCGCGGAGCTTGCGCTGAGCCCGGCACTGTTCGATGTCGCGCTGCCGCCGCCTTCGGGCGCGCCGTGCTGCGTGCCGCAAGCGGCGAGCAAGAGCGCAGCGAGGGAGCTGGCGAAGAGCGGATGCGAGGACTTCATGACGGACGTTGTTGCGAGGATCTGAGGCGATTTGCGGCTCTTCGCGTAGCAGAGCGGCGCGGGCGGTGTGCGACGCATGGGTGACAATTCGGTGGCCTTCAACGACACGCGCGGCGCCACAAAAGAAAACCAGCAGGGCAGATTCTGTTCCGCCCTGCTGGTCACTTCGCGGTCAGGCGCCGCGACTCACGCGATCACTTCAGAGACCAGATGTTGGTCTGGGCCGTGTCCGGACCCTGCTGCACCGGACGCGAGGGGCTGAAGTCCTCGTTCGTCGGCACGATGTACGCGGTCGGGAACTTGAAGGCGTGATTCATCGGGCGCACCGCGTCGTAGTGCGTGTCCGCGCTGCTCGCGAACTCCGGCAGGTTGAGGATGTTCTGCGCGATGAACTTCTCGGTGTACTTCGAGCGGTTCATGTACGTCGAGTCGTCCGCGGGATCGGCGAGGCCGAACATGTCTTGCAGCGTGCGTACGAAGGAGAAGTGGCTGTACTCATCGCTGTCGACCACGTGTTTCGGCGCGCTCGTTTGATTGGTGAGCAGCCCGAAGATGCTGACGCCGTGGCCTTGGTTGCCTGCACTGTAGCCGGCGATGCTCGTGTCCGGGGTGTTCGTGCCGGGAACGAGCGGCGCAGTCGTCACGACGTTGCCCGGCTTCCAGCCGCAGCACGAGTTGTGCGCGTCTCCGGCACCGACCGTCGCGCTGCCTTCGTCGAACATCAGCACGATTGCGACGCGCTTCTGCGGGTTGTTCCAGAGCGTCGAATTTTGGATCTTCTTCACCAAGGAATCGACGTAGTTATCGCCGCGTGCGATGATGTTGCCACCGGTCGCGACCGGGACGTTGTTGCCGCCGCTGACGCTCGAGCAGTCGCTCGCGGTGGTGATGTTTACGTTCGTCGAATCCGTGCCGGACACCGTGATGCCGTGCATGTCGTCGCACTGATCGGGAACCACGAAGTTGATGTTGCCAACGTCGCCCGTCTCGAGATCCGTGCCGAGTTGATCCAGGTCGTAGCCGGCGGGGATCGTGTACTTGGTGCTGTTGAGCAGCACGCTGTCCCATTGCCCGCCGCCGAGCGTGCGATTCGAGAAAGTGAAGTCCGGCTCGCTGCGCACGTTTTGGTAGGCCATGCCCGGATGGTGCTTGGTTCGGTAGAGGTTGGACGGCAATGGCAAGAGCAGGTTCGGGTCGCCAACCGCGGTCGTGTTGCCGTTCAGCGTGCCCGGCGGATAAACGTGGTCCGATGCAGAGATCGATGCATCCGCGATGCTGTCCGTACGGAAGTCTTGGCCCGGGTTCATCGACTCGCTGTAGGTGCGCCAGTTCATGCCCTTCCCGGAGATGGCGCTGAACAGGTTTGGCTTGTTCTTGACGTTGTGGTTCACGCCAACTGCTTGCGTGCAGGTCGTCGCGAACGGCGAATTCGCGAGGCCGGGCGCGTTCTTGTCCGGAAGCGGCAGATCTTCTGGGGCGTTCGCGCCGGTCGCATCGCAGTTCCACTGTGAGTCGTCGGTGATGCCGAAATCGTCACCGGCACCGAGCGCCGTGTAGTTCGGTTCGCTCGGGTTGCCCGTGGCGTAGTAGCTAGCCGCTTGATTGCCGGCCGCGAGCAAGGCGTTGATCTTCGGCGCGAACTTGGAGCCCAAGAGCGCTTGCGTCGACTTGTTCTCGAGCATCACGACGAAGATGTTGTCGTAGCGCGGGATCGCTTCAACGTTGAACGCCGCTTGTTCGGCTTGCTTGAACGTGATCGCGACGCGATTGTCGGCGGCGGCGGTGTTGGTCGCAGCCGTGATGCCCGCCATGCCGAGGAGTTCGGGA
>DASYCL010000338.1:0-10022 GCA_036500245.1 Polyangiaceae bacterium
GGCTTGCGTTACGAGGTCACGTTGGCCGGAACGGACGAACCCACCTCGCTCGTACTCCCGACCAGCGATCGCGCGCGCTACTTGACGCTGCCAGCCGATTTGCCGCCGAAAATCGCGGAACTGGCGCATTCGTGGGTTGGCGCTGCGACGGATCCGCGACTCGAAGCGCGCTTGATCGAAACGCGCCTACGCAAAGACTATCGCTACGACGTCGATTCGCCCTCCGGCGCAGCTCCGAACCCGCTTTACGACTTCTTGTTCGTCTCGAGGCGCGGGCATTGTGAGTTTTACTCGACCGCGATGGCCGTCATGTTGCGCACGCTCGGCGTACCCACACGCAACGTGACCGGCTTCATTGGCGGCACCTACAATCGCTTCGCGCGCTCATACGCGGTTCGTCAGGGCGACGCGCATTCATGGGTCGAGGTTTACCTCGACGATACTGGCTGGACTCGTTTCGACCCGACGCCGCCCGCGAGCGCTGCGCCGCAAAGCGACATCACGGGCCTACTGGCGTTCGTGCGCGACTTCATCGAAGCGACGACCCAGCGCTGGAATCGCCATGTGATTGGCTACGATCTGAAGCAACAAGTCGGTTTGCTGCGCTCGGTACATCGCAGCTACAGCTCGTTTCGCGATCGGCCGGGCGCGATCGGTCGGATCTTGTCGTCGCCGCGCCTGGCGCTGTCGAGCGCTATTGGTTTGATTGCTGCCTTGTACGGCCTTGCCTGGCTGAAGCGACGGCGCAAAGCGCTCTCACCGGCAGTCCGCGCGGCGACCGAGCGCGAAACTCAAGCGCGCGAGAGCGTCGAGCTTTATCGACAGCTCGAAGCCGCTTTGGCAGCACGCGGGCTTGCGCGTCCCAGCGGCACGCCGCCACGCACTCACGCGGCGGCACTCGCGGCCATGGGCCATCCAGTCGGGCCTGAGGCACTCGCCCTCACCGAACGCTACTTGCAGGCGCGTTTCGGCGGCCTTGCTCTCAATGCCGAAGAACGGCGCGACTTCGCGCGTCGAGTCCGAGCCGTCCGCCAGCAACGCCCACCCAGCGATCGGGCCGCGGCGTAACAGCGTTACGCTTGATCGTAGCCGGTCGGCTAAGTCTCAAGCGCCCTGGCGGCGCAGTACGATTTGCGCGGCGCCACCTGCCGTCTGAGCCGTGCCGTAGACTGCTTCGCGACTGGGCCGGGCGCGCATCGCGTCGAATTCCAAGTCTGGTGCACCATGCTCGAGCCATGCGACAATTACCGGCGCCCGCGCGCCAGCGGTCGCCTCGTCGATCTGAACGACATCCACCGCGACACCGAGCGCAAGTTCTTCGGCGGTGACTGCACGCTGCGCTGAGGCAAGGGGCTTCTGACCGGCGCTCGGAAGCTGGTTCTCGTCCACGCTTCCCGCCGCGTATGACTGCACGATCAGGCGATAACCCGCGCTCGTCGCAGCCGCGAGATCGGGTGCCGAAACCTCGGCGCGCATTCGCTCCAACGACGCCGCGCCCAGCGTCGTAACCGCAAGCAAAGCCATCCACGAGGCGCCAGCAGCAGCTGAGCCGACAACGGAGCGCGCCTTGTGCGCCTTTTTTTTGCTGTCGTTCGGGCTTGCCAAGTTCGCCTCTATCGATTTGATCAAACGTGCCAGCTTGAAGTTCGTTTCTCGCGATCGGAATAAGCAGATTCCGTGCCATTCGGACCGTGGCTAGGCGTTCCCAAAATCAGACACTTAGAGCATCGGGCACGGGTCAAGTCTGACCTGGCCTGGGTCGGATAGACTCAGTTCAGTTTCGCGGCGCGAATCGTTACCGAAGGCGCTATTTCTTGGATTTGAGTAGGGTCAATTGCGCGGCAGTCCAGCGAAGCGCCGCCGCGCAGTCACCATCGGACATGGCAGAGCCGGAGTTTCGTCGAAAAGGACCCAGTGTGACGACGAGGTCGCGCTTACTCCGCGCTACGGCAAAGGGGCCACGGGTGTGCCGCTCGCGACACAGCTGCGAGGAGTCGCTCGCCCGCTTGGCGTCAGCTGCCGAGACGAAGTCGGTCAGGCGGCCGCGTGCATCGACCGTTTGATCCTCGGGGGCGAGCGCGCCGCGAGCAAAGGCGTGCAGCCCGCGAAGCGCCGCTTCCTCGCTATCGTAGCGGATTGACCACGTCACGGTGGTAGCTCCGTCGCCGCTGAAGGAGGTCACGCGGTCGCCGGCCCAGTCGGCCGCAGCTTCACGGGCTGCGCGTGCAGGCATCCACTCCTCGAACAAAATGCGCAGCGATTCTTCGCCGTAGATGTCGCTGTAAGTGGCTTGCATTTCCGGCCGCGGGGGCTCGGGGTGGGGCAACAGCACCGAACCCTCGTTGGCGTCGTACTTGTCGAGATGGAGGATTTGCTCGGTCGTGCTGGGCAGGCGCCGCCACGCCGCGTCGACCGCGGCCCAGCCTCCGCGCCGCCGCAACGCGTTCACGAACATGAGGCCGTCGGTGTACGGCGCGACCACCGAACGCTTGATGATCGCGGGGACTTGCCCAACGATGCCGGCCGAGAGCGCGTTCTGCAGATCCATCATCGAATCCGGCAGATCCGGCGCGCGCCCGCCTTGTGGCGCGAACATGGCGTCGATCATGGCGCTCGTGGCATCGCCCTCGGCGAGCGCGTGAACGGCGCCCTGCCAGTCGCTCGCGTCGTCGGCGTACGAGAGCAGCTTTTCGAGGCCGTAGTGCTGATCTTGAAGTGCGTGGACGAGTTCGTGCCAGAGCGTCGAGTCGAGCTCTTGGCCGTGCAAATCCGCGCCGACGAACATCGTCTTTTCGTGCGGCTCGTAGAAGCCGAGCAGCTCCGCTCGCATCACATCCAAGAGCCCTTTTCGATAGTCGAACGATGCCGGAACGGTGCCGAGCGCAAACAAAATTTCGCCGGATGCGCGGACGACTTCGGGCGGCGTCTCGCTATCTAAATCGCGTTCGACGTAGCCGACCATCTCGTCGCGCGAAAGCACGCGACCCTTCACCTTGGCCAGTGGCGCGAGCTCACGCAACGCCGAAACGTATTTCAGGGCGTGAGCGACTTCGCTCTCGGCCGTCGCACTCTGATCGACACCGCTCGAACTGGCAGCCGCCGACGGCGCCACCGCGGCGACCGAGCTCGCTCTTGGCTCCGGCTGCGGAGTTGCGACGGACGTCGATGTGCGCGCGCCCGCGCTGCACGCGCACCAGAAGATCAGCGCGCCGAAGCAGCGCCGAGTCATCGCTCGGCAGCGCCGCGCAGCGCGGAAATGGCGGCTTTGCGGTCGGGCTGGCCAAAAATAGCGTTGCCCGCCACGAGCATCCGCGCGCCCGCAGCGACGACGCGACCCGCGGTGTCCGGCGCGATGCCGCCGTCGACCTCGAGCTCGATCTTGGCATTGGCTTCGTCGATCATGCGACGCACGGCTTGAATCTTCGACAGCATACTCGGGATGAATTGTTGGCCGCCAAAGCCCGGGTTCACCGTCATGAGCAAAACCAAATCCAGATCGGCCAAAACGTAACGCAAAAAATCTTCGGGCGTGTGCGGATTTAAAACCGCGCCGGCTTGAACTTTGAGCTCGCGCAAGCGGTGCAACGTGCGCTGCAAATGTGTCGACGCTTCGACGTGCACGCTGATCGAGTCAGCGCCGGCGTCGGCAAAGGCTTCGATGTAGCGCTCGGGCTCGACGATCATCAGGTGTACGTCGACGTGAACCTTCGTGGCGCGGCGTACCGCGCGGACGATCGCCGGACCGAGCGTGATATTCGGCACAAAACGGCCGTCCATCACGTCCACGTGAATCCAGTCAGCACCCGCGGCTTCGGCTTCCTTTACTTCTTCGGCCAGCCGTCCGAGGTCGGCGCTCAGAATGGACGGTGCGATGCGGACGTCCTTTTGGCTCATGGTGAAGGAGACAGATACCCGAGCAGCCGGGCTTCGGCCAGTCGCACGCCGTGCGTGACGAGACGAAGCGCAAAAAGCCCTCATTGCTTTCTGGCCTGGCGGCGATAAATGCGTGTTACCCTGACGCTAACGTCTCAAACTCGATTTTTCAGCGAAGCCACCACAGAGCGCATGATCACTCGGCCACTCGGAAAACAGGACTACGATCACATCGTCCAGATCATCGATCGCTGGTGGGGCGGGCCGACCACGGCGCTGGCGCATCCGATTTTTTTCCACGAGCTCGGCGCGATGGCGCGCGTCGTGGAACATGACGGGATTTTGGTCGGCTTCTTGCTCGGCTTCGTCGCGCCAGGCCCGCCCAAAACTGGGTACGTGCATCTGGTCGGGATCCATCCGGATTATCGCCGGCGTGGCGTGGGTAAGGTGCTCTATCAGACGTTCGAAGAAGACGCCCGGGCCGCCGGCTGCACTCGGCTCAAAGCAATCACGACGACCGGTAACGAAGGCTCGATCGCGTTTCATCGCGCGACCGGCTGGACCATTACAACTGTTGAGGATTATGCGGGGCCGGCGCGTCCGCGCGTGGTGTTCAACAAGAATCTTTGATTTTTCTGCGCGCTGAGCGCCCGTGACGCCGAAGGCTGGGACGCGCTTCGGCGTAGCGCGTGACCATCAACAAAATCACGGAAGTCGCGAGCCGCGTATTTGCCCCCGTGGCGATCGGCGATAGAAGTGGCCGGGGAGCCGAAGTCATGAGCAATCCAGCGAGCAGCCTCAACCCGGCCGAGTTGCGCAACATCGGCTTGTTCGGCGCCTTAAGCGACGAAGTCATCGCGCACTTGGCGACCACGCTCACTGTGCAGGCGCCTGCGGCCGGTGAAATCGTGTTCCGCGAAGGGGACGACGCGAACGCGATGTTCGTCGTGATGAGCGGCGAGATGGAAGTGTTGAAGAAGAGCAAGCGCGCGACCGAATCGCGCGTCGCGCTGCTCGGCCCAGGCGATTGGTTCGGCGAGATGAGCATCGTCGACATTCAGCCGCGCTCGGCGACAGTCCGCACGCTCGCGCCGTCACGGCTCTTGCGCATCAGCGCGTCGGACCTGGATGCGCTCTATCGCTACGATTTGCGCTCTTACTCGCTGATCGTGCTCAACTTGGCGCGCGAGCTCAGCCGTCGTTTGCGCGTCGCCGACGGCATTTTGGCGGACTTGATTTCGAACGTGCTCGACCATTATTTGATGCGGCCCGGCGCAAGCTGATCACTGCGTCTGCATGCCGCGGCGGAGTTCGTCGTCAGCGCGCGCTGGCCTCACTGGCGTTCGACGTAGCACCAGCTTCGCCCGCGGCGCCGCCGATCCCGGACTCGCCGGCTTCACCGCCGATCCCCGTGTCGCCGCCTTGGCCTGGCCCGGCGTCCGCGGGAGTCGTGATGGGTCCGCTGCCGCCCGCGCCGACGGTGCCGCTCCCACCAACGACGATCCCAGTCGAGCCGCCAGAAATCGATGAAGTGCCGCCCGAGGCCGTGCCGTTGCCCGCCGAGTCTCCGACCGGGGACATTGGCAAGTCAGGCTGCGGGTTCAGCGAACAGGCCGAGCCCAGTAACGCCGCGAGAAGCCATTTGTGCCAGCGAGGTCGCATCGGTGCCATTGTGAGCTAGCACGCTTCGGGCCAAATTACTTTTGGCGCGCGCGCGCATCCGGCAGTGCCGAATCTGGCACATGCTGGCACAAATCGAGATCCGGGCGTCAGTGCGCGCCTGCGGTCCCGAGCACCGAGCCGGCCGACTCACCGCCGACGCCAGCCTCTCCGCTCGCTCCTGCTTCGCCACCGCTGTCGTTCCCACCAGCGCCGGGACCGCTACCGCCCGCGCTGCTGGACCCCGCAGCGGATGACGTAGATCCCGCCGCGCCATCCCCAGGATTCGATGTCGAAATTCCGCCGCCAGCTCCGTTTGCTGCCGAACCGCCTGTCCCGGATCGCGCGCCGGCGCCGGCGTTTGCCGAAGGCGGCTCTGGCTGCGGGTCGAGTGCGCAACCCACGGCCAGCGCAAGCGGCATGAGCCACCGCCAACATCGAAAGGAAATGCGCATTCGAGCCTCCTGAGAGCAATTACTTTGCCAGCGCGACGATGTGAGCCGCGACCCAAGAAAAAGCAAAACCGAGGAGGCTTGGGAGTCGAGTTCGGCTAACGCAGGACCCGCGCTCGCTCGAGCAACGCGAGGGCTGCGCTGGCATCGGCGGGCGAAGCCGACAAGCCTGCGGCAACCGTGGCGAGCTCACCCGAGATTTGCTGTAGCACCGCGCCAATTTCGTCCGCGTTGGTGACGAAAATATCGCGCCACATGGCTTCCGCTCCGCCCGCGCTGCGCGTCGTGGCGCGGTAGGCAGGACCCGCGGCAACAACCGCACCAGCGCGCGCGCTGAGCACCGCGAGCGCGCTGGCCAATATTTGCGGCGCGTGACTCGTATAAGCGACCGCGCGATCGTGAGCTTCCACGTCCAAGCGCGCGACCGTCGCGCCGGTGAGCGCGATCAGAGCTTCGACGGACTCGACCGCGTCCGCGTCGCTCAGCTCCGGGCAGAGCAACCAAGTTTGCCCGCGAAACAAGTCGGCACGAGCGTGCCCTGCGCCGCCCTCGGGACCGCCCGCCATGGGGTGGCCCGGCACGAAGCGACCGCGGCGTGGCGCGCCGGCAACGGCGGCGCAGATCGCGCGCTTGGTCGAACCGCAGTCGGTGATGATGCGCGCGCGTTCGAGCAAGGCGGGCAGGTCCCCAGCAATCGCGCCCACGGGCGCAGCGAGCACGCAAATGTCCGCGGCTGCGACCGCCGCGAAAACGCGCGCGCGATCCGCGCTATCGACGAGTTCGTCCGCGAAATGGCGAGCGGCGTCCGAGGTCACGACTTCGGTGCGATCGATGGCGCTGATTTCAACGACCGAATTGGCCGCGCGCACCGCGGCAGCGAGCGACGCGCCGACCAGTCCGAAGCCGACGATCGCGAGTTTTTTCATTTGCGCACGACGGCGCCGATTTCACGCAAACGCTCGGCGAGCTCCACGGCTTCGCGCCAGCTGAGCGTCGCCGGAACGCGCGGCAGATCGCCTTCGCGGCCCACCCAAGTTCGCAGGATCACGCCGTCGGCACCGGCGGCGATCGCGGCGCACGCGACGGCGATCGAGTAGCGCGCACGCTGCGCGATGCTCGGCACGTCGACGACGATCGGCAGGTGCGTGCGAATTTTGGCGCGAGCGATCGCCGCAATTTCGAGCGTGCGCGCGCCATTCGGGTATTCGCCGCCGGCTTCGAGCAACACGACTTGATCTTGTCCGCGCTCGAGCTCGCGTTCGGCCGCACCAATCCAAGAATTTGCGCCCCAACTCGGCGCGCGTTCGACGAAACGCACGGCAAAAGCCTGCTCGAGCGGCTGCGGGTGCATCGACAAGCAGGTCAGTGCGCCGACGCTCTCGAACGCCACTTGGGATCGCGTCACCGCTGCGTCGAAGGGTCGCCCCGCCGCGACCGCATAGGGCAACTCGGCAGATGCCGGGGCGTCTTCATCGCCGGTCGGGCGCTTGCGGGTCCCACTCGCGAGGCCCACGGGCTCGATCGCAATCCAGGGTCGTTCGCCGCCAATGCTGCCCCACGGGCCCTCGACCACGGTCGAGCGCTCACGAAAGCGCCGTGACGCCAGCCTAAACGGCTCGCTCACGCGGGTGACGTGGGCAACACCGGCGAGCTCGCTGACGACGGAAACGTCATCGGTCGTGACCTCGCCGACGACGCCGAGAATCGAACGGAATTGCCCGCTCGAGCGGTGCACGTCGAAGCCCGCCGCGACTAGATAAGAAATCACGCCCTCGATCGCCACATCCGAGGCGTTGGGCTCCATCACGACGATCATGGGGCTCCGGAGCGTACCAAAGGCGTCTTCCACTTGCTAGCGCCGAGCCGACCCGGCGAAGCGCTATGGCCGGCCTCGGGAAGGGAGGCTATCGTCGGAGGCTACGCTACCTTTGCGCGAGCTCGTCGCCACCATGACTGACCCGAACGATGCGTTGATTGGATCCCTCGTTGCGGGGCGCTACCGCATCATCAAGCCCCTCGGCGAGGGCGGCATGGGGAAAGTTTATTTGGCGGAGCACGTGGCGATCGAGAAGCGCGTCGCGCTCAAGGTGCTGCGCTCGGAATACGCCAGCAAGGGCGAGATCGTCACGCGCTTTCAGCAAGAAGCGATCAGCGCGTCGCGCATCAAGCACCCGAACGTGCTCGACGTGTTCGACTTCGGTCAGCTCGACAATGGCTGCTTTTACTTGGCGATGGAGTTTCTCGAGGGCTGCGATCTCGCGGACGAGATCACACGCCGGCGGGTACTCGATCCGGCGACGGGCATTCGAATCTCGATGCAGATCTGCCGCGCGCTCGCCGCGGCCCATGTGAATGGCGTCGTGCACCGCGACATGAAGCCGGAGAACGTATTCTTACAACGCACCGCGGACGGCGAGGAAATCATCAAGATCGTCGATTTCGGCATCGCCCAACTGCGTTCGAAGGAAGACGCGACTGCGGAATCGAAGAAGCCCCGACGTCTCACACGAACCGGCATGATTTTCGGCACGCCCGAGTACATGGCGCCCGAACAAGCGAGCGGAAAGCACGCTGACTTGCGCGCCGACATCTACGCGGTCGGCATCATCATGTACGAGATGTTCACGGGCGCAGTCCCGTTTACGGGCGAGACGTTTCTCGGCGTGCTCACCAAGCACCTGAGCGATCCTGCGCCAACGATGAGAGCGATTTATCCGGAGCTCGCGATCTCGCCGCAACTCGAGGCGGTGATCCTGCGCGCGCTGGAGAAAGATCCGAACGCGCGCTACCAGACCATGCTCGAGTTCGCGCAGGCGATCACCGGTACGCAAGACGCCGCCGCGCTCGGCTATCGCCCGACGGTTTCGTCGCTTGCCGAACATTCGATGTCGGTCTTGCCGCACGTGCCAGGCACGCCCACCGCGCAGCAATTCATGCCCGCGACGTCCACGGCCGCGACCGCGGCAGGCCACGCGGATCGAAGCGCAGAGACGCTGGCCAAACCCGGCGTAACCGCCGCGCGCATCGAAACTCAGCTCGGCGCCGAAGCCACGCCGAGGCTGTCCGGTGGCCGTTCTTTGGGGGGTTTGGCCCTGGCCGCGCTAGCCGTCGTGGTGCTCGGCGGAGGCGGCGCGCTATTCGCGATGAAGCGCGGCTCCAGCACGACACCGACACCGGAACCCGGCGCACCAGCCGACGGCAAAGCAGTCGCTAGCGCGCCGAGCGCGACTGCACCTCGGACGAGCGAGAGCGCCACTAGCCAGCCGGTGCAAAGCGCAGAGGCTGCAAAATCCACCGAAGTCACAGCGACGGTCACGCCGGCGAGCTCGATTCGACTCGAAGTCTCGAGCGAACCCACGGGCGCCACGTTGTCCAAAAATGGCTTCCAAGTTTGCGATTCGACGCCCTGCGAAGTGCTCGCGGCGCCGAACGAAACACTCGAATTCGAGGCGACGAAAGGCGCGCTCAAGGGGTCGGCGAAAGTGCTCGCGCAGCGCGATCAGAAGGTCGCGATCAAGCTCTCCGGCGGCGCAGCAGCACCGAAACACAGCGCAGCAGCAGCCGAGCCGCGGATGTGCGAAGTCGAAGTCGACGGGCTGAAAATCCTGCGCCCTTGTAAGTAGTCGCACCGCAGGACCGACGCGAAGGGCGCGCCGGACACGAAGCCTGTGTTAGCTTCGCCGCGAATCGGGCTCGTGCCCGAGGAGCGAAGCGATGCGGATTGCGCGACGAACTCTAATTTCCGGATTGGGCGTGGCAGCGCTGGGCCTCGGCGTCGGCTGCAAGAAAAAGCCGGGCAGTGGAACCGGCTCGGGCGACAGCTCCGAAATCGTGGTCGGGCACTACGGCTCGATGACGGGCAGCAAAGCCTACTTCGGGCAAGACACCGATCGCGGCATTCGACTTGCGATCGACGAAGCGAACGCAAAAGGCGGCGCACTCGGCAAGAAGATCCGCGTCGTGACGCTCGACACGCGCGGCGATTCGGCCGAAGCAGCGAACGCGGTGAGTCGTTTGATCGACGTGGAAAAGGTGAGC